>JAAYVJ010000031.1 GCA_012517265.1 Planctomycetota bacterium
CGCTTTGGGCCAATGGCATGGTAACGGCGATGGACCTCAGACGCGACGGGTCGCGTTCGAGAGCCTACGCGCGTGTCACCTTCCTTTGCCTCTTGCCGATGGCAAGCACAGACGCTATTTTGACTGTGCGCTGGGAATCCAGGCGGCAGCATGGCATACCGGTCATGTCACCCGGTTGTCCTATCATGCTGCTGGCGTAAAGCGCAAAATGCCAGGGGTCCGGGGACGGAGTCCCCGGTTGGGGATTGTCTTTGCATGCAAAGGTATGAGGGTCGAATGATCCCCTCCCGGCTCCAACATGGCCTGATTTCAAGGAGAAACAGGATGCGAACGCTGATGACTTCAGCAATGCTCGTTCTGATCACAGCCCTCGCAGGCGGTTGCGGCAAGGAAGCCGCGAAATCAACCGTTGCCCAGCCGGCCTACGAACCCACGTGGGAGTCGCTGGAGAAAGTCAACGAGGCGCCGGATTGGTTCCGCGACGCCAAGTTCGGCATCTACTTTCATTGGGGCGTGTACTCTGTGCCCGCCTTCGGCGACGAGTGGTATCCTCGCAACATGTACAACGTCAAGAGCCGCGAGTACCGGCACCACGTCGCAACCTGGGGCGAGCCGAACCAGTTCGGCTATCCGGACTTTGTGCCGATGTTCAAGGCGGAGAAGTTCGACGCAGACGCTTGGGCCGAACTGTTCGAGCAGGCCGGGGCGCGGTTCGCCGGCCCGGTGGCCGAGCATCACGACGGATTCGCCATGTGGGACAGCGAGCTGACGCCCTGGAACGCGGTCGACAGAGGTCCGCAGCGGGACATCACAGGCGAGTTGGAGAAGGCGATTCGCAAACGCGGCATGCGGTTCGTCACGACGTTCCATCACGAGCGCAACAGCCTGTGGGAAAAGCCCGGCAAAGACGGGAAGACAACTTGGACCGGGCACTACGAGTTCGTCAAGCAGTACTTCCCCTGGCTGCTGGAGGACCCCGAGCGGGCGATCCTGTACGGCTACATGCCGCGCGAGAAGTTCCTGGCCATGTGGTTGGGCAAGCTCGAGGAAGTGATCGACAGGTACCATCCCGACCTGATGTGGTTCGATTCGTGGCTGGACGAAATTCCGGAAGAGTATCGGAAGGAATACCTCGCCTACTACTACAACCACGCCGCCCAGTGGGGCAGGGAAGTGGTGGTCACTCGCAAGCAGAACGACCTGCCGCTGACGTGCAGCGTCCAGGACATCGAGAAGGGCCGCTCCGACAAGATCACAGAGAATTTCTTCCTGACCGACGACACGATCAGCATGGGCAGTTGGTGCTACACGCAGGACTTGAAGATCAAGTCGGCGCCGGTCGTGCTGCACAGCCTGATCGACATCGTCAGCAAGAACGGAGCGCTGCTGCTGAACATCTCCCCGATGGCCGACGGCACGATCCCGGAGAACCAGCGGCGGGTGCTCCTGGAAATGGGCAAATGGTTGAAGGTCAACGGCGAAGCGATCTACGGCACGCGGCCGTGGAAGGTCTTCGGTGAAGGCGCCACGCAGGGCCGGGCCGGACAGTTCGGCGGCGTCACCGATCCCAAGGGCGGCTATCAGCCGCAGGACATTCGATTCACCACGAAGGGCGAGGCGCTCTATGCGATCAGCCTGGGCTGGGCCCAGGGGACTCTGACGATCCGATCCCTCGCCTCCGGCTCGGACCTGTTCCCCGGCGAGATCGCGTCGGTCCGGCTGCTCGGCAGCAAGGCCAAGATCCCGTGGTCCCGCACGGCCGAAGGTCTGGTCATCACGATGCCGCAAGAGAAGCCCTGCGACCACGCGGTCGTCTTCAAGATCACGCCGAAGAAGTGACACGACCTACAAGCGCGACTGCTCGCCGGCAGTAGATCTGTTGCCCTGAGGCGGAGCCGAAGGATCTAGGCTGCGAAGGGGAGATGTCTCTTGATCGGGGGCCAGATTCCTTCACTTCGTTCCGGATGACAAAGAATGTGGATTCCGCCGCGTCACGGCGGGAGTGTTCCGCTTTGGGGCCGCCAGCATAGAGGGGGCGCCGCACGCCCTCATGCGATGCCCGATCCCACAAGCGAACGCTTCGTTCGCGTCCAAGCCGGAGGCCGCAATGCGATAGACTCGCCTTGCACGACCGCTTCGGGCGTTCCGTTCCGGCGGTGACAGCGATCGCCGGAGTCCCGTGGAAGGCCTCCTGCCTGCGCTTGCGACGTGTCACGAGCCACGGGTCACGGGTCATGGATCTTGATGTAGCGGTCGGCCCAGGTCAGGAAGGTGGGCCAGTTGGGGCCGGTGGTGTGGCCGCCGCTGTGCTCGCGGAAGGCGAGTTCGCCGTCCATCAGTCCGGTCTCCCTGGGCGGGTACTCGGCGGTCCCGAGGTCTCGTTTGCCCAGCAGCTTGTACACCGGCCCGGCGGCGACCGCGGCCATGAAGCTGCCTTTCTGGTCCACCCATCCGCCCTCGGCGCCCGGGCCGGACATCGCGCCGTAGCTGATGAACGTGGGCCGGGGGGCGCACATCGCGATCAGCTCGTGCGCATCCACAGGCAGATCGCCGGCGTTGAGCGGTCCGCCGTACTTGAGGAAGTTGCCGGCCATCCAGTGGTACTCGCCGCTGCCGGTGAGGTTCTCGACGAGCTCGCCCCAGTTGCGGCGGTGCAGTTTGGCGCCGCCTTCGCCGGAGGAGC
>JAAYVJ010000032.1 GCA_012517265.1 Planctomycetota bacterium
ATCGTGACGATCGAAGACCCCATCGAGTACCTGTACAACGACAACAAGGCGATCGTCTCGCAGAGGGAGATCGGACTGGACGTGCCGAACTTCGAGGACGCGCTGACTTACCTGATGCGACAGGACCCGGACGTGGTCTTCGTCGGCGAGATGCGCGACGCCAAGACGGTGACCGCCGGCATGCGGGCCGCCGAGACCGGGCACATGGTGATGGGAACGATGCACTCGTCCAACGCCTCCCAGGCGGTTCACCGCCTGCTGGACCTGTTCCCCACGAATGAGCGGGAGCTGGTCCGCCAGGCGCTGGCGACCTCCATCCGGGCCATCGTCAGCCAGGTCCTGCTGCCCTCGATCCGAGAGGGCTCCGACCGCATTCCGGCCGTCGAAGTCCTGCTGGCCACCCCCCCCGTTCGAAAGCTGATCAGCGAGGGACGCGAGGGCGACCTTCCTTCCGTCATCCGGGCCTCTCAGCGGGAAGGCATGCAGGACCTGACGGAGAACCTCTGCCGGCTGGTGCAGGAAGGCTGGATCGATCCCAAGGACGCCTACAAATACGCGCCCAACGCGGAAGAACTGAAGATGGCCCTCAAGGGCATCCGGACGACCGCCGAGGGCATTCTCTAATCTGGCAAAGTGGAGTTCTGAATGACAGGGTCGCTGCTGATGGCCGTCGAGTACGGCGGCTACATCTCAATCGTGAAACTGGTCGTGTTCCTGGCCTGCTACTTCCCCTGGCTCCTGCTGCTGAGCTGGGCGCATAAGGACGCCAAGGCGGTTGAAACCAACGTCCCGCTGTGGATCGGCGTCCTCCTGGGGGCCGGCGCCCTGGCCATCCTGGTCTGGTGGCTGATCCCGGTGTTCATCGTCGGCGTACTGGCCTACCTCCTGTTGGTCGGGGGGGCCGCCCTGGCCTATGTCAAGCACCGCAACACCCGGGTTCTGGACTTCGACAAGATCCTGACGATCGAGCACATCAAGAGCCTGTTCGCTCACTCGGAGAAGCTCCACGCGATGGAGAGCTTCACCTTCATCACGGCCAACAACAACGAAGTCCCGCCGCCCGAGCCCCGGACGCCGACGTTCTTCGGCTACCGCACGGCCTACGACGTGCTGACCGACGCGATCTGGCGGCGAACCAGCACGATCAACTTCTCGCCCAAGGGCGAAACCTACGAGGTGGTCTACAACATCGACGGCGCTGCGACGCAGCAGCCGCCGCTGCAGCGGGACCAGATGGAGTACCTGATCCACTTCTTCAAAGAGGTCTCCGGCCTGGACACGAAGGAAAAACGCAAGCCCCAGAAGGGCAAGTTTCGCACCCGCCAGGCCAAGAACAATACGGACTGGGAGGTACAAACCGCCGGATCGACCGCCGGCGAGCAGGTTCGCCTCAAACGGGTCACCAAGGAAAGCGCAATGCGGCTGCCCGACCTGGGCATGACACAGGACCAGATGGACCAGTTGGAGCAGTTCAAGCAGGCCAAGCAGGGCCTGTTCCTGGTGACCGGTCCCAAGAAGAGCGGCGTCACCACGACGATGTACGCCCTGATCCGCAACCACGACGCGTTCCTGAACAACATCAACACGATCGAGAAGCAACCCTCGGGCCAACTGCTCAACGTTACCCAGACGGTCTTCTCCCTCACGGACACCGGGACGTCCACCTACGCCAAGAAACTCCAGTCGATCATCCGAATGGGGCCCGACGTCGTCGGCGTCGGCGAGTGCGAAGATGCCGAGACCGCCAAAATCGCCAGCGCCGCCGCCAAGGACGGGAAGATCGTCTACGTCGTGATGGAAGCCGACGGCGTCCTCCAGGCCGTGGCCCGCTGGCTCAAGTTCGTCGAGGACCGCAAGCTCGTGGCCGAGACGCTCGTTGGCATCAGCAATCAGCGGATGCTCCGCAAACTGTGCGAAACCTGCAAGCAGGGCTACGCCCCCAACAAGGAATTGCTCAAGAAGTTCAACCTGCCGGCGGACAAGGCCAAGGTCCTGTACCGCCCCGGCAAAGAGGTTTTCGATAAACGAGGCAAGCCGTCCACGTGCCCGGATTGCCAAGGCACCGGATTCGTCGGTCGCACCGGCGTCTTCGAGATGATCGTCCTGGACGACGAGTTGAAGAAGGCCGTCCGGACCGTCAAGCAGTTGCCCGAACTCGGAGTGCAGTTCCGCAAGGCCAAGATGCTCTACATGCAGGAGCAGGCGCTTCGCAAGGTCATCGCCGGCACCACGGCCATCAATGAGATGCTCCGCGTGCTGGCCTCCCCAAAGAAGGAAGGCGCCCCGGCGTCTCAGTGAGATGTTGATTCTCCCGGGAAGTCGTGAAACAGATTTCCTGAAAGAATACAGGCCGAATGGCCACTTTTCGGAAGTCCCTGTGTCAAGATATGGATCGCCCCTCGTGGCGCAACAGGATAGATCGGAGAACGTGTCATGGTCAGTATAGCGATGCTCGTCATCATGGCGGGATGTGCAGCGTACCTGTTCCTCAAGGGAACCCTGGTGCAGGGAGTCACGATGATCTTCAACGCGATGATCGCCGGATTCGCGGCGTTCGGGTTCTTTGATCTGCTCGCCAAGCACCTGGTCAAGTACTCCCCCGGCATCGCGGTGTGGGCCCCGATGATCTGCTTCCTGCTGCTGTTTGTCCTGGTGTTCGCGATCCTGCAGGCCGCGGCGATGCAGATCGGCAAGGAGAAGGTCGACTTCGGCAAGCTGCCCGAGCAGATCGGCAGGCCGGTCGCCGGCGTCATCCTGGGCTACATCGTCACCGGCCACGTGCTCGTCGCGGCGGCCATGGCCCCCCTCCCGAGCCAGTACCCGTACGCTCGATTCGACGGCCGCAATCCCAACCCGGCGAACCCGAGCAAGGCCCTCCTGAGCCCCGACGGGTTCGTGAGCTCGCTCTTCGGGACCGTCAGCGCCGGCAGCCTGAGCCCCCTGGGCGAGCCCAGGAGCTTCGCCATGCTGCACGCCGGGTTTGTCGATCGGCTCTATCTGAACCGCGCCGGCGGCAAGGACGTCCCCCTGATGACGGAAACCGAAGCAATCAAGGTGCCTTCCAAGGACGGAGTGTGGGAAGCCCCGGAGAATCTGCGGGACGCCGAGGGTAAGCCCGTGTCCTCGCAGGCCGGCAGGAACCTCATGCTCGTCCGCGTCGAGATCCGCAAAGCCGCGTTGAAGGACGCCGGCAAGTTCACCCTCTCGCAATTCCGGCTGGTCTGCGGTCCCAAGACCGCCGCCGGCGTCATGGCCGCAAAAGGCGAAGCCGTGTATCCCGCCGGGTACATCGGGGCGGGCAACCGCTTGCAGACCAAGCCGTTGGGCGAGGTGATCTCCGTCGAGGCCTCCAAGGTCTCCGGAGAAAGCCTGACGATCGATCTGGCGTTCCAGGTTCCGACGGGCCTGACCCCGGCCTTGATCGAGTTCAAGCGGAACAACGTCGCGAAAGTCTCTGCGGTGGCCTCGGCCGAGAACGCCCCGCAGCCGATTCCATTCGGGGCCCCCGCCCCGCAACCGCAGGCGGCGCCGGAACCCGAGGCTCAGCCCCAGGCGGAGCAACCGGCCCAGCCGTCCGGCTCCGAAGATCGCCCGAACCGCCCCCGTCAGCGTCGCGGCCTGAGCGACGTCAGCCGCAGCGTCACGGGCGATGTGGGCGAAGAGAACTGAGAATTGGGGTTGGCTTGGGGGGACCTGGGACTTGGGCGGTTCGCGAAGGCAACTGGGGCCGTCCGCGAAACAGCCATCTGCATGCCGCAATCACCGGCCTACGGACCCCAAGGCCGGTGACCAGGCCGGAGGATTGTTACGAGGTGACGACCAGCTCTTCCGGGCTCAACTCGGCCAGATGCTCCAGGTAGGCGTGCAGCTCTTTCTCGGAGAATCGCGCCAGGAACTCGGGCTTGGCGGTCTTGTTGATTTCCCGGATCGATTCAATCAGTTCCGTCTTGTCCATTGCAGTTGTCCTTCAAGGCACGCCACGTTCGTTCGGAAACGACGTGGAGGTTATCGGCACCGGACGGCGGGGATCTTTAACACCCCCTCAAGGACCCTCCCAACGCCCCATAACCGGACCCACCATATACAATAATCGACCCGCGAAAGGCCACCATTCGTAGTGCCGTCTTCTCGTGACATCCGACGTCCCTCCCTTCCTGTCCCATAAAATCCGACGTGTGAATTCCGTCGCAGCGTCCAGAAAAAATGCGCGCACCGGCGCGAAATCCGGATCATTTTTGCACAGCGGCGCATAATTTTCTCTCGTATCCCTCCCGTGACACATGATGATCGGACCATCCGCCGACGTCATTGCGGTTGCGAGAGGCCGCCGCCTGCCGCTCCGCCTCCCCAGGGTCCGAAAAGCGGTGTACAAGAGGGGATCTGCGGGAACGTCCGCGCCGTTCTCCCCCTGAACCGGCCCGGACCGGCGGCCGCGGTTCCCTGGAACGTGCAGTCCGCATTCCTCTCCAGCCCCCCCAAAACGCTCCTTCCGCCGGTCCAGCCGAATGGAGACCTTTGTCCGGTAATTCGCGAAAAAAGCTCTTGAGATTCCGCGCAGGACGGGTGTATCATATTGGGTTTCAGGTTCGATAGAACTGCTAAAAACGATGAAAACGTTGTTGGAGGTTCGACAGTGGCAGCAACGGGCGACATTCGGAACGTGATTCTCTTGGGGCACGGCGGCAGTGGCAAGACCTCGCTCACCGAGGCGATCCTGCACACCGCCGGCGCCATCAGCCGGTTGGGGAGCGTTGACGAGAAGACCACCGTCAGCGATTACTATGATGAGGAAAAGGAGCATCAGCACTCCATCCTGGCCTCGGTCGTTCACGCGACGTTCAACGGCAAGTTGATCAACGTGATCGACGCCCCGGGTTCTCCGGACTTCGTCGGCCCGGCGATCGCCGCGATGCCGGCCGCCGAGACCGCGATCATCGTGGTCAACGCCGCGTCGGGTATCGAAACGAACACGCGCAAGCTGTTCGCGCTGGCCTCCGATCTGGGCAAGCCTCGCATGATCGTGATCAACAAGATCGCAGCCGAGAACGTGGACATGCCGGAGCTGATCAAGAACATCCAGGAAACATTCGGCTCCCAATGCCGCTGCGCCAACCTGCCCGCGGCCGACAAGAAGTCGGTCATCGACTGCATCGAGAACTCCACCGGCGATTCGCCCGTCATGAGCGTGGCCGACGCCCACACCCAGCTCATCGAGAGCGTCGTCGAGGCGGACGACGCCCTGATGGAGCGGTACCTGGGCGGCGAGGAGATCCCCGCGCCCGAGATCGCCGCGGCTTTTGTCAAGGCGCTGCGAATCGGCAAGCTGATCCCGATCGTCTTCACCGAGGCCCGCCAGGAGATCGGCATCAAGGAGCTGCTGGGCCTGATCACCAAGTACACGCCCTCCCCCGCGGACGCCGAGCCGGCCAAACTCATCGACGGCGAGAAGGTGACCGAACTGAAGGCCGACCCGGCCGGACCGCTGGTGGGCGTGGTCGTCCGCGTCGCCTTCGACCCGCGGTCGAACATGAAGTACTCGACGCTGCGCATCTTCAGCGGCACGCTGAAGTCCGACACCAACATGATGCACAACGACGACAAGAAGGGCCTGCGTCCGGGCCATATCCTCAAGCCTCAGGGCGGCGAGACGAAGGAAGTCGACGCCGGCATCGCGGGCGACCTGGTCACCCTGGCCAAGCTCGAAGAACTCAAGATCGGCGACCTCATCCACGACGGCCGCGTCGCCGGCAAGTACAAGATGCCGGCGTTCCCCGAGCCGATGTTCGCGCTGGCGATGGAGCCGGCCTCCCGCGGCGACGAGCAGAAGATCGGCGGCGCCCTCGACCGGCTCCGCGAGGAAGACCCTTGCTTCAAGACCACCCGCGACGCGCAGACCAAGGAACTCGTCGCTCAGGGCCTGGGCGATCTGCACCTGCGGATCATGATCGAGAAGATGGCCAACCGCTTCAAGCTGATGGTCAACACGAAAGAACCGAAGATCCCGTACAAGGAGACGATCACCGCCAAGGCCGAAGGACACTATCGCCACAAGAAACAGACCGGCGGCGCCGGCCAGTTCGGCGAGGTGTACCTCAAGGTCGAGCCGGCCGAACGGAACAGCAATCCGCCGCTGCAGTTCAGTTGGGACATCTTCGGCGGCTCGATCCCCGGCCAGTTCGAGCCTGCGATCCTCAAAGGCATCAACGACGTCATGGTCAACGGCCCGGTGGCCGGCTTCCCGATGCAAGACGTCAAGGTCTCCATCACCGACGGCAAGTACCACCCGGTGGACTCGAAGGAAGTCGCCTTCCGCACCGCCGGCAAGGGCGCGTTCATCGACGCGGTCAAGAAGGCCAAGCCCGCCCTGCTCGAGCCGATCGTGAACATCGAAGTGACGATCCCCGCCGAGAACGTCGGCGACATCGCGGGCGACCTGTCCTCCAAGCGAGGCCGCGTCGTCGGCCAGGACATGCTGCCGGGCAACTTCATCGTCATCAAGGCCCAGGTCCCGCTGGCGGAAGTCTCCCAGTACAGCAGCCAGCTCAAGAGCGTCACCGGCGGCCGGGGCAGCTTCTCGATGACCCTGAGCCACTACGAGCCGGTCCCGCCGAACGTCCAGCAGCAGATCGTCGCCCTCTACGGCAAGAAGAAGGACGACATGGAAGAGTAAGCTCTTCCGCACACCATGGTTACCACGGGCTCGGCGTCCCCTCGGGATTCCGGGCCCGTTTTCATTCCGCTCACCCTCAACGGTTCCTCGTCCTTGTATTGCGCCGCCTACGCCAATCTGGCGGGTGCCATGGCTACGCTTGCGTGCTTGCGTAGTTCGTAGGGTGGGCCTTGCCCGGCCGTTTCTTTGCGCCTCGGATTCATGGTGGGGCGAGCCACTCCCTGCACACGACGCAGTCCAGCATCGAGGGAGTCACGCAAGAGCTGGCTGGACGGACGAAGACCTTCGCGTCCGCCCGGCGAGGAGTTTTCAATCGCGAGGGAAAAAGCCGATGGCGGCCCCGGGCGAAAAGGGATATAGTGATTGGGAGCCGGCCGAGGGGGGCCGGAGGTGGGTCAGGGGCTCGGCCGCTCCGTGGCGACGGAAGCCCCAGGCGGAGCCGCCGTCTCGCATGGCGTTCGGAGAACGCCGGCGGTTCCGGCAACCGTCTATGGAAAGGAGAAAACATGAGAAACGGAGTTCACACCACGTCAACACGTGCACGCGTCGGCTTCACCCCTGTGGTTCGCCATCTGTTGGTCTTCGGCCTCGCGTCCCTTGCGATCCTGGCCGGCACGGCCTTCGCCCA
>JAAYVJ010000297.1 GCA_012517265.1 Planctomycetota bacterium
ACCTATCGCGTCGATTCGGGACTGTATCAGTGGAACGGAACGGAGTTCGTGTGGCGTCAGGCGATCCCTACCAACGGTGCGACCGACTGCGAGTTCTTCACGATCGGCGACGAACACTATCTGGCTGTCGCCAACAGCCGATCGGATGCGACGTACGACCTGAACTCGACAGTCTATCGATGGGACGGCGAGCGATTCGTCGAGTTCCAGTCGATTCCGACGAATGGGGCGGCTGATTGCGAATTCTTCACGATCGACGACGCCTCCTTCCTGGCGATCGCCAACTCTCAGAACGGCGGCAAGATCGACGCAGTCTCGCTGATCTACAAATGGGATGGCCGGACCTTCATAGGGTTCCAACCCATCACGACCCAGGGCGCAACGGACCTGGAGTCTCTCAAGATCGGGAACGATCCGTATCTCATTGTCGCAAACGGACACAGGGGCGACCTGTACGGCGTGGATTCCCGCATGTACAAATGGGACGGAGCGAGCTTCGTCCCGTATCAAATCCTACCCACGCAGGGGGCCGCCGCCTGTGACGTTCTCTCCTCGGGGTCGGACATCTGGCTGGCGGTCGCCAACGGCCGCGACGGCACAACCTACGACGTCGCTTCAACGCTTTACAGGTGGAATGGGACTCGGTTCGTTGAGTCGCAGGCCATTCCGACGCACGGCGCCAGGGACGCGGCCCTCTTTGCCATAAACGGCCGGCCCTTCCTGGCCATCGCCAACAGCCGGGACGATGCGACACATGATGTCGCATCTGCGGTCCTGGCCCTCACGAACGACACCCTGCGGTAATTGTGACGAGTGGATCAATTCGACGGGGGTCTCCGAACGGTCCGTGTTCGTTTGGGAAGCTTCTGTGATTTATTGGATGGTAATTCGGGAGGTTTGCCTTGACTGGGTAGATTGTGTTGATATGATAGAACTTCGTTGTGTGTGGTGGTGATGATGTGGACGAAGGACCGGCGTCAAGTTCGACGGTCCTTTTCTTTTTTTATTGGGGTTCATTGGGAGGACAGATCATGAGAGAGCTGAAGATCTTGGCAGTGGTCCTTGCAGTGGCGGGCATGTGCTCGCTGGCATCGGCCCAAGTATTCAGCGAGGATTTCGAGTCTTACGCGTCGGGCACCGCGTTGCACGGCAAGGGAGGCTGGAAGGGTTGGGACAACACGGCCGGCGCCGGGGCGCCGACATCGAGCAAGTACGCTTACAGCGGCAAGAATTCGGTCGAGATCGTCGGGACGGCCGACCTGGTTCACGAGTTCAAGCTGGCCGGCGGCAAGTACGAGTTCTCGGCCATGCAGTACATCCCGAAGGGCACGACCGGCGAATCGTTCTTCATTCTCCTGAACCAGTACGCCGACGGCGGCGCCGCCAACGACTGGTCCATTCAGTTGAAGTTCAACCTCGCCACGGGCGTCATCACCGCGGAGGCCGAGGGCGACAATGCGACGGCCGAGATCGTGTACGACCGTTGGGTGGAGCTCAAGTTCCGCATCGACCTGACGAAGGACACCTGCGAGTGGTACTACGCCGGCGCCCTGATCAAGACGCACGAGTGGGACGACAACGACCATGGGACGCTGCAGGCGATCGATCTGTACGGCAACAACGCCTCGTCGATCTACTACGACGACATCAAGATCACGCAGTACTACGACTACAAGGCCAAGCTCGTTTCGCCGGCCGATGGCGCCGCGGGCATCGAGCTGCCCCTGCTGCAGTGGAGCAAGGGCGACAAGGCGTATTTCCACAACGTCTACTTCGGGACCACTCCCGAGCTGACCGAGGCGAACCTGGTCAAGAGCATGACGACCGAACTGCTGTACTATCACTTCCCGGGCGTCGAGTCCGGCGCCACCTACTACTGGCGCATCGACGAGGTCGAGGCCGACGGCACGACCGTCCACACCGGCGATGTCTGGAGCTTCACGTCGGCTACGCCGCAGGCGTTCTCGCCGCAACCGAGGAACGGAGACAAGTGGATCGCGACGACCATCGAACTGGTTTGGAATCCCGGCCGCGGCGCTGCCGAGCACGTGCTCTACTTCGGCACCGACAAGGCCGCGGTTGTCGCTCGCGCCGCCGGCGTGTCCAAGGGCAGTCTGTTCAGCCCGAATTACCTGCCGGATGAACTGGCCAAGAACACCGTGTACTACTGGGCGGTGGACGAGATCGATTCGGCCGGCGTTACCCACATGGGCGAACTCTGGACGTTCTTGACGGTCGGTGGCCCCGGCGGCGTGAAGGCCGAGTACTTCTCGGGCATGACGCCCGGCGATGAGCCCGCGATCACCCGCACGGAGACGAACATCGATTTCAACTGGGGCGAAGGCAGCGGGCCGGGAACCCCGGTTCCCAACGACGGCTTCTCCGCCCGTTGGACCGCGGACCTCGAGATCGCGGTGGCCGATACGTACACATTCTTTACCCGCTCGGACGACGGTTCGCGTCTGTGGCTCGACAACAAGTTGATCGTCGACAAGTGGGTCGATCAGAGCGCCACGGACACCGCCAGCGCCCCGATCTATCTTGAGCCGGGCATCTACGCCCTCCGCATGGAGTACTATGAGAACGGCGGCGGCGCTTCGGCGCAATTGTACTGGCAGACCCCGACGATGGCCCGTCAGGTCATTCCGGCCGGTCCGCTTCAACCGCCGGTCCACGCGATGGCCTACTACCCGATGAATAAGGCGACCGGCATCCGCCTGGATGCCATTCTGGACTGGACCCCAGGCCAGAACGCCACCGGCCACGACGTGTATTTCGGCCTGGACAAGGCTGCGGTGGCCGCCGCCACGACGAGCACCGCGGACATCTATCGCGGCCGCCAGAGGGCGGACGAGACGAGCTTCGACCCCGGCTCGCTCGATGCCAACACGACCTACTACTGGCGAATCGACGAGATCGACAACGCCAATACGGTGATCGGCACGGTCTGGAGCTTCACGACCGCCGCCGGCCTCGTCATCGACGACATGGATGCCTACACCGACGACGAGGGCAGCCGGATCTACGAGACCTGGGAAGACGGCCTGACCACGGGCGACAACGGCTCGATGGTGGGATATGAGTCGGCCCCGTTCGCCGAGCGGAGCATCGTGCACAGCCCCGGCCAGTCGATGCCCTTGGCCTTCGACAACACCAAGGCGCCGTACTACTCCGAGGCTCGTCGGACTTTCGACACCGCCCAGAACTGGACGGTCGGCGGCGGCAGCGTCCTGTCGCTGTTCGCCCGCGGCAAGACCAACAGCGACGCCGCCGTGGTCTACGTGTACCTGGAGGACAGCGCGGGCAAGTCGGCCGTGGTGTCCTACCCGGACAGCACGCTGGCCTATGCCCCGGTCTGGCTCGAGTGGAAGATCCCGCTGAGCAGCTTCGCCGGCGTCAAC
>JAAYVJ010000033.1 GCA_012517265.1 Planctomycetota bacterium
GCGGCAACGGCGGCAACGGCTCCCCGGCGGGCGAGGCGGGCCCCGGCGGCAGCGGCGACGGCGGCAACGGCGCGGACGGCTCGGCCGGCGCGTACACCGCCAGTCACACCAGCAGCTTCGGCGGCGCCGTGTACTACAGCGCGGGCTGCTCCGTCAAGCTGACCAACTGCACGATGGCTTCCAACGCGGCGCAGGTCGACAGCGGCGGCGCCGAGTACTACTTCGACGGCTGCACGAGCGTCGTCGAACGCTGCACCTTCCGCGCCAACACGGCCGGTGAGGATGGCGGCGCCCAGTCGTTCGGCACGGCCTGCTCGTTGACCATCAACGCCAGCAGCTATCTGAACAACACCGCCCGCGGCGGCAACGGCGGCGGCGTCTACCTGTGGTACGACTGCGATCTCGATGTGAACGATTCGACGTTCACCGGCAACAGCGCCACGAGCACCGCCAGCGGCTTGGGCGGCGGCATCTTCGGCGGCGGCATCTTCGACGACAACGCCCAGGAATTCCTCAACGGCGGCAAGATCCACATCCGCAAGAGCCGGTTCGAGGACAACGCCGCGGCGTTCGGCGGCGGCATGTACTGGTACGGCGGCCAGGCCGACGTCGGCATCGTCGACAGCACGTTCCGCAGCAACACGGCCGAGCACGGCGGCGGTTTGTACTGGAGCGACGGCGAGCCCACGATCAACAACTGCGTCATTCGGGGCAACACGGCCCTGGGCACGCAGGTCACGGTTTACGTGCCGGCGCCGACGCCCGATCCGAACAATCCATCGACCTGGCCCGATCCCAGCACGTGGCCCGATCCGAACGATCCGAACTCCATGTTCGATCCGAACAACCCGTTCACGCCTCCGGACATCGCCACGCTGGGCGATCCGCAATGCGGCACCGGCGGCGGTCTGTACTGCCTGTCCTCCGACGCGGTGATCGAGAACTCGTTCATCAGCGAGAACTTCGTCCGCGGCGTCGGCGGCGGTCTGTACTTCGCCGACGGCATGCCGAAGCTGAGGAACTGTCTGGTCAAGGCCAACAGCGCCTGGATCGGCGGCGCCGGCATCAGCGTCCAGTGGGCGGCCGCGCCGTTGATCAGCAATTGCACGATCGTCGAGAACGTGGCCTCCGATCCGAACGACAGCAGTCGCGGCTACGGCGGCGGTCTGCTCTGTACGCACAGCAGCAACACGATCCTGACCGACAGCATCCTCTGGAACAACCAGGGCAATTTCGGCGGCCAGATCTCCATCGGCAGCAAGGATGATCCGGTCTACCTGCAGCGTCCGGCGACCCTGACCGTGAAGTTCAGCGACGTCCAGGGCGGCAAGGCGGGCGTTCACATCGAGCAGGGGCGCACGCTCAACTGGCTCGCGGGCAACATCGACGCGGATCCGCTGTTCGTGGCCTCGTACTACCTGAGCCAGACGGCGGCCGGCCAGACGCAGACCAGTCCGGCGGTGGACGCCGGCAGCGCAGGGGCCGACCAGATCGGCATGGCCGGATACACCACGCGAACCGACAATCGGGGCGACACCGGCAAGGTGGACATGGGCTTCCATTACCCCGGTCCCGGCCGGTACGGCCTGACGATCACGATCGTCGGCGGACACGGCACTGTGACGCCGATGACCGGCATGTACCATGAGTTCCAGCAAGTGACGCTTACCGCCGTCCCCGAGGAAGGCTACCGCGTCCGGCAGTGGATCGGCACCGACGTCGATCCGTCCTGGAACAAGAACACGGCCGTGGTGACGATGGACAGCGGCGCCGACAAGTTCGTCACCGTCGAATTTGAACTGGCGGCGACCCGCAACCTGTTGGTCCCGACGCACTACCGAACCATCGAGGATGCGGTCCTGGCGGCCAGCCCGGGCGCCACGAACATCATCGTCAGCGCGGGCGTCTACTACGTCAGCAGCCCGTTGGGCATCGACCTCCAGAGCAAGAACATCCGGATCATGTCCACCGATCCGAACGATCCGTCGGTCGTGGCCAGCACCGTCATCGATTGCCAGGGCAGCCGGTTCATCCGCAAGCGCGCGTTCTACTTCCACAACGGGGAGACCTCCGACTGCGTGATCTCCGGTCTGACGATCCGCAACGCATATTGGATCGGGGCGGTGGGCGTCAGCGGCGGCGTCGCCGGCGGTCCGGTCGACCCCACCGATGAGGACTCGCCCATCCGCATGGCCGGCGGCACCAGCGTCACCGCAACCGGTTACGGCGGCGCGATCCTGTGCGAAAACGGCAGTTCGCCCACGTTCCAGAAGTGCGTGATCGAGGACTGCACGGTCGTCGCGGCCCAGGGCGGCAACGGCATCGACGGGCCCGCCATTGGCGAGAACTCGCAAGAGGACGGCTACTGGGGCGGCCACGCCGGCAGCGGCACGGGCGATTCCTACGGCGGCGCCGTCGCCTGCCTGGGCGGCAGCAAGCCGACTTTCGTCGACTGCACCATTCGCAACTGCAAAGCCCGAGGCGGTATGGGCGGCGACGGTGGCGACGGCACCCAGGACAACCGGGGCAGCGGTCGCGAGAGCTGGGGTGGTAACGCCGGCAGCGGCACCGGCGACGGCCACGGCGGCGCGGTCTACGCCACTGGCGGCAGCGACGCGGTCTTCAAGAATTGCGTGTTCGCCAACAACCTGGCGTTGATCGGCGCGGTCGGCGCGGTCGGCCAGAACGGTCCCGGCAGCGGCCTGAGCGATCCGTATCCCAACCCGGCCGGTCCCGGCTCTCAGGGACAACTGACGGTCAACGGGACGATCGCCGGCGGCGCGGTCTACCAGGAGGACGCCGACCTGACGTTCATCGACTGCCAGTTCACGCAGAACAGCGCATACGCCGGATACTCGTACGACTCCCTCGGTCAGAGCAGCACGACCGAAGATGAAGAGATGCGACTGTACGCCCCCGGCGGCGCGATCTACGTCGCCGCAGGCAATCAGCTCAATTTGGACCGCTGCCAGTTCATCGCGAACGTCAGCGGGGCTGTCTACATGATCGGCGGCAGCGTCATTGACGCCAATGCGACGCAGTTCAGCCGCAATGAGGCGGCGGCGATTCCTTCCGATGCGTCTTTGGTCACTGAGTCGAGGATCGTCGACGGTCAAATCGTCAACGTGTATCCGGTCGGCCTGTCCGACGAAGGCGGGGCGCTGTTCATCGGCCCGTCCTGCCCAGATGTGACATTCCGCCAGTGTGAATTCCAGAGCAACACCTGCGCCGGCAGCGGCGGCGCCATTCGCCTGCTGAGCGACGCGGACATCATCGATTGTGCCTTCGCGGGCAACGGGGCCGGGGAGAGCGGCGGCGCCATCGACGCCTTCTACGACGCCGGGGACTCGTCCAACCGGCAGATCCTCTCGCTGAACATCGAGTCGTCGATCTTCAGCGGCAACTCCGCCAGCGAGGGTTTCTACGCCCAGGGCGGCGCGGTCCACTTCGAAGACGTCGAGGCGGTGGTCACGGACAGCTACTTCCTGAACAACAAAGCCAAGAGCGGCGGCGGTCTGTTCCTCACCGGCGGCGGCATCGAGCTCCGCGGCGGCAGCATCAGCGGCAACACCGCCATCGGCGGCAGCGGGGTGACTCTGACGTCCGACACGCTCGCCAGCGACTACATCATGATCTCGGGCACGACGATCCTCTCCAGCCTCACGGACGCCTATTACTTCAACCGCGGCCGGTTCGCCCGCAGGGGAACCGGGGCCGGCATCGACGTCGGCGGCGGCATGGTGCTCGCCACGGCGAACGCCCAGATCGACGACTGCATGTTCACGCACAACTCCGCCACCGGCGCCAAGGGCACCGGCGGCGCCCTGTGCTTCTACGGCGACGGCGGCACGGTCACCCACGCGGTGAAGAACTGTCTGTTCGCATCCAATTCCGCGTTCCGCGACGGCGGCGCCGTGTCGAGCAACCTGTTCGCCCGGCCCACGATCGCCAACAGCACGTTCGCGGAGAACACCGCCGGCAACCTGGGCGGCGCCCTGTTCTGCGACTGGAGTTCCAAGGCGACGGTCACCGATTCGATTTTCGTCAAAAACGGCAAGTATGCGGTGGCGGAAGTCGAGAAGGCCGACGCGAAGGTCACGCACAGCCTGTTCTACGAGAACATCGCCGGCGACTGCGGCCTGCTGGACACCGTGACGAACGAGATCGTCGCCATGTCCTGCCAGGAGCACAGCTCGACGAATCTGGTCGGCGATCCGCTGTTCATCGAAGGTCCTCTGGGATTGTTCTATCTCAGTCAAACCGCGGCCGGCCAGGCCGCCAACAGCCCGGCGATCAACGCCGGCAGCAGTTCCGCCTCCGGCGCGGGCCTGGCGAATCTGACGACGCGGATCGACGGCGCGAAGGACATGGGCGTCGTGGACCTGGGCTATCACTTCCAGGACCATACGACGATGGCGAAGTACGCGCTGCGCGTCGAGGTCATCGGCGGCCACGGAACCGTCAGCCCGACGTCCGGCGAGTTCTACGCCGGTACCGCCGTGGCGATCACTGCCGTTCCGGAGTCCGGATGGCGCGTCGATCAGTGGTCCGGCACCACGGACGATGTGTCGAGCAGCGTCCGGAACACGGTCATCATCGGGCCGGACAAGTACGTCAGCGTCAAGTTCGGGCAGCCCAGGACCATCGTGGTCGGCAGCAAGCCCGAGCACTCGACCATTCAGCAGGCGGTGGACGCGGCGGCAGAGGGCGACGTCGTCGTCATCCCGACGGGCACCTATCGGCCTGTTGTGACGGACAGCATCTATCCGTGGAACTTCATCCGCATTCGCAACAAGAACATCACGCTGACCGGCGCCAACCCGGACGATCCGGAGGTCGTGGCCAACACGGTGCTCCGCAACTATCGGTTCGAGATCGTGGACGTCGGAGCCGGAACCGTGATCGACGGTTTGACCATCAGCGACGTGAACTGGGTCGGCGGCAACGGCGACGACGGCAGCGCGATCACGAGTCCGCCTCCGCCTCACGACGGCGAGGCGGGCGTCTCGGTCATGGGCGGCGCGATGATCATCGTGGGCGCATCCCCGACCGTCCGCAACTGCCGGTTTGTCAACTGCGCCATCACCGGCGGCGACGGCGGCGACGGCTCGGGCGGCACGCAAGCGCACGCGGTCGGCTTCGACGGCGGCTGGGCCGGCTGGGCCTACGGCGGCGCCGCGTACATCGGCTTTAGAAGCAGTCCGACTTTTGAAAACTGCCTGTTCCAGAACTGCCGGGCCATCGGCGGCAATGGCGGCAACGGCGGCACCGGTTATCAGGGCGCCCAGGGCGGTCGCGGCGGCAACTGGATGATGTCCGAGTCCGTCGAGAAGAACATTCGCACCTGGTGGGACGGCTGGGAATGGGGCGAGTTCAACGCCAACGGCGATCTGGTCCTGGTCAGCACCGTGGATACCGTGGTCGACGATCCTCGCACCTACTATGACGACTACTGGAAGTACAGCGGCTACGGCGGCGCGGTGTACATCGAGTACTACAGCTCGCCGCGGTTCATCGACTGCAACTTCAGCGACAACCGCACGTACGGCGGCGTCTCCGGCGTCGGCGCCAGCGTGGATCCGATTCCCAGTCGGGCCCTGGACATCGAGAACTTCGGCGGCGCGGTCTACATCGGCAGCGCGAGCAGTCCGGAGTTCATCGGCTGCGTGTTCAAGAACAACATCGCCGATACGAACGCGGTCAGCGTGCCCGACGACATGTACATCAGCTACGGCGGTGCGGTGGCGGTCGAGACCGACTGCACGCCGTTGTTCCTGCGGTGTAGAATCGAGGACAGCCGCGCCGCCATCGGCGGCGGCATCTGGTCCTCCAACGCGATGCTGACGATCATCGATTGCAACATCGCCAACAACGAAGCTTACCACGGCGGCGGCATCTACGCGGCGGAGTCCACCGGTACGATCAGCGAGACGATCCTGCATCGCAACCGGGCCTTCCAGTCGAACGTGGACGTGAACCAGGTCGTGGTCGACGCGAACATGGCGTTCAGCGGCGTCAAGGGCTGGGGCGGCGGCTTGTGCTCCGTGAGCTCCATCCTGGACATCCGGGACAGTATCTTCGCGGATAACCGGGCCCTGTATTCCGGCGGCGGTCTATACATGAGCGGCTTCGACCAGGACATCAGCGTCGAGCCGACTCTGATGAACTGTCTGATCTACAACAACGCAGCGGGTCACGACGGCGGCGGTCTGGCGATCTGGCGGGATGAAGTCTCCGTCTCCAACTGCACGATCGCGGACAACGTCGTGCTCAACGGTTCCGGCGACGCCTACGGCGGCGGTCTGTTCGTGGGTTACGACGCCAATGCCGTGGTGGCCAACTCCATCATCTGGGGCAACACCAGCAACGACAGGGGCTCCCAGATCGCTGTGACGCACGGGTTCCTCTACGGGGCTCACCCCTCGACCCTGCACCTGTCGTACAGCGACGTCGAGCCGACGTCCGATCCGTGTGCGGTCGTCGCCAAGCCTCTGGACCTCGTCTTCGTCTTCGACTCCAGCGGCACCATGCTGGACGCCATGACCGAGTTGAAAACGGCCGCGACGCGGATCGTGGACATGGTCGACAAGCGGGTATCGGATTACCGCATCGCGGTCGTGGACTTCAAGGACTTCAACAGCACGGTCGGCGCCTACGGCACGGCCTCCGATTATCCCTATCGGGCCATCCTGCCGTTCAGCGAGAACACCAGTCGTATCGTCAGCGCGATCAGCTCGATCACGACGCCGGGCGATTCCGGCGGCGATACGCCCGACTCCGTCTACTACGCCCTGATGCGGACGATCGACGGCAACGATCTGGGCGGCTGGCGGGGCGGCGACGTCGATCGCGTCATCGTGCTGGTCGGCGACGCGCCGCCGCACGATCCGGAGCCCGGCACCGACGCCTACAGGCTGGCCGACGTGGCCGAGGCGGCGACGTTGACGCCCAGCAAGAGAATCATCGCGGTCCAGGTCGGCAATAATGCGACCACCGCGGCCTACTTCCGCACCTTGGTCGGCGGCGCCGGCGGCGCCCTGGTCCAGGTGGCCGATGCCAACGATGTTGTCGCGGGCGTCCAGAGGAGCCTGCGTCTGGTCACCGACAGTGGTTCGGCGGTCTACGTGGCGGAGGGCTCGAAGCTGCCCGGCTGGAACGCGACGGAAGAGGTCTGGGATGCGAGCACCCACAACCTGGGCGCCGATCCCATGTTCATCGCGGGTTACTACCTGAGCCAGACGGCCAGCGGCCAGGGACGCCAGAGTCCTGCGGTCGACGCCGGCAGCGGTGCGGCGGATTCGCCAAGCATCGCGCTGAGCGATCGAACGACCCGGACCGACGGCCAGGGCGACGCTGGCATCGTGGACATGGGCTATCACTACAACCAGGGCGTGACCCTCTACACGCTGACCGCCCAGGTTCTGCCGGCCGAAGTCGACGGAGTGGTTCACGGCACCGTGACCCCGCCCTTCGCGCTGGTGTATGAAGGTTCGTCGAACAACGTGGTCCGGCTGGAAGCTTTCCCCGAAGACGGCTGGAAGGTCGTCAAGTGGACGGGCACCGACAACGATGCTCTGACCGGCCGGGTCAATTATGTCACCCTGACGTCGGATCGACGCGTCACCGTGACGCTCGTGCAGCGTCAGCCTCGCGTCGTGACGATTCCGGGCGACTTCACCACCCTCCAGGGCGCGGTCACCGCGGCCGAGGACGGCGACACGATCGTGGTCGATTCCGGCACCTACTACAGCGGATACGACGAGATCGCGTTGATCGTGGACAAGGCCTTGACCATCACGTCCAGGAATCCGCAGGATCCGTGCACCGTCGCGGCCACCGTGATTCGGGGCCCCGCCGGCGTCAACAACAACACGATCAGCCGCGTGGGCATCCTGTTCACCGGCGACACGACCCGCCGGACCGTTCTGAACGGCTTCACGCTGGAGAACTTCGGCGGAACCGCGATCAACGGCAACGCTGGCGACCGGGGCAACGGCCATCCGAACGGCTATGACGGCGCCCCGATTCAAGGGGCGGCCATGATCCTGCTGCCCGGCGCCAGCCCGACGATCAAGAACTGCGTGATTCGCAACAACACGATCACCGCGGGCAACGGCGGCAACGGCGCCGATGCGGACGCCACCCACAACGCCGGTCGCGGCGGCTGGGGCGGCTGGGCTCGCGGCGGCGCGATCTACTGCGCTTCCGACACCAACCCGCTGTTCGTCAACTGCGTCATCGAGAACAACACGGCGCAGGCCGGCAACGGCGGCAACGGCGGCGGGGAATCCGCCAACGGCGGTCTGGCCAACTACGGCGGCAACTACACCCCGCCTCTTCCGATCAACATCGATCCCGAGAACCTGGGGGCCGAGGTCGTCGACGAAGAACTCTGGAGCCTCTGGGAGTGGGACTACGCCATGCAGATCCAGCAGGCGTTCGCCAACCAGGACGTCAGCCTCGGCGGCGCCAACGCACCCATCGGCGGCGGCTCCTACGTGGGCGACTATCGCTGGTACTCCGCATACGGCGGCGGCGTGTTCCTCGATGAGCGGTGCAAGGCCGAGTTCGTCGACTGCACCATCCGTGGCAACCAGACCCTCGGGGGTCTGAGCGGCCAGGGTGGCTCGCAGACCACGGGTCGACGCACCGAGCCGCTGATCCCGTTCGAGATGCCCTCCTACGGCGGCGGCGTCTACTGCGCGGCCGACACGACGGTGACGTTCCGCAACTGCGATTTCGCCAACAACACCGCTTCGGTTCCGGCCGGCGGCCAGGCGAGCTTCCGGATGGATCCGTACGTCGGCTTCGGCGGCGGCGTTGCGGCTGAGTTCACCTCCAGCGTCCTGTTCGTGGACTGCAACTTCGTGGACAACGAAGCCGACACGGGCGGCGCTCTCTACATGGCCGAGGCGGTCGTGAAGGTCTACGACACCCAGATCGCGACGAACACCGCGATTCGCGGAGCCGGTGTGGCCGGCGTCGGCGGCGATATCACCATCAGCGGCTGCGACGTCCGGAACAACGCGGCGACCATCACCGCCACGGACACGGCCGACGCCGGCGTCCTGGCCATGGGCGCAGGCATGTTCTTCTCGTCGGCCACCGCCCGGGTGCAGGACTGCAACATCGCCGGCAACTCGTCCGAGGGCTCCGGCGGCGGTCTCTACCTCCGCGGCGAGAACAGCTCCGCCATCGTCAACTGCCTGATTCAGAGTAACCTGGCGTTCCGCGACGGCGGCGGCATCTCGACCAACTGGTACGCGACGCCGACGATCCGCAACTGCACGTTCGTCTCCAACTCGGCCCCGGGCGATCCGAACAACGACGCCAGCGGCTTCGGCGGCGGATTGTTCTGCGGCTACTTCAGCGACGCCAAGGTCGTTGACTGCATCTTCTGGAAAAATGGAGGTCGTCTCGGAACCGAGCTGGCCGTCGGGACCGGCTTCGATCTCGATCGCCAGTGCGGCAAGCTCGATGTGTCCTACAGCAACATTATGATGGGACCCAACGACGTGTTCATCGACAACGGTTGCACGTTGGTCTACGGCGAAGGCGTCCTCCGCGGGCGAGTCAATAAGGCCGACGACCCGCTGTTTGTCGCCGGTTCGCTCGGCAACTTCTACCTGAGTCCCGCCAGCCCGTGCGTCGATGCCGGCAGCAGCACGGCCGGTGCGGCCGGGATGTCGCGGTACACGACCCGCACGGACGGCGCGCCGGACTCCGGCCGGGTGGATATGGGCTTCCACTACGCGATCCGCGAGCCCTGCAAGTTCTGCGATCTTGCCTACGACGGCGTGATCGACTTCGTGGACTTCGCCCGGTTCGCCGGCCGGTGGCTCAGCGAAGGCTGCGGCCAAGTGGGCGGCTGGTGCAACGGCGCCGACTTCACGTTCGACTCGCGAGTCGATGCGATGGATCTGTCCTTCTTCTCCGAGTGCTGGCTGGTGCGGGATACGACTCCGCCGATGCCGGACCCGGCTGAGTGGGAAGAGGTTCCGGACATGAAGACGAAGATCCCGGTCATCGGTCCGGGCATTGTGGTGGAAATGACCGCTCGCGAGGCGATCGACGCCTGGGGCTGGGACGTTCAGTACTACTTCGAGTGCGTCCACGGTGACGGTCATAGCAGCGGCTGGACCACGAGCCGGGTCTACAAGGACACGGGTCTGTCCAAGGATGTCGAATACGGGTACCGCGTCAAGGCCCGCGACGCTCTGGGCAACGAGACCAAGTGGTCCGAGGTCCGGTTCGCCGGTGGGGCCGACAGGACGCCGCCGACGCCCAACCCGTACATCCTGGCGATCGTTGCGGACTCTGCGACGCAGATTACGATCACGGCGCAGCAGGCCTACGACGACAGCGGCGTGCAGTACTACTTCGATTCGAACACGCCGGGCGCTCATCCGAGCGGCTGGATCAACGATCCGTTCTACACCGACGTGAACCTGGCGCCCACGACGAGGTACGCGTACCGCGTCAAGGCCAGGGACCTGTCGTCGCAGACGAACGAGACGCCGTGGTCCGGCTGGGCCTACGTGACGACCCAGACGCCGACAGAGACGATTCCTCCGACGCCGAATCCGATGACGTTCGACCCGAACGGCATGCCGACTGAGATCTACGGCGGCGCCGGCTGGACCGACTACTACGTCCAGATGACGGCCACGACGGCGACCGATGCCAGCGGCGGCATCCAGTACTACTTCCTCTGCGTGGAGTACCCGAAGGAACAGAATCAGGGCGGATTCAGCAGCGGCTGGATCAATACACCGACCTTTACGACGGTCAATATCGGTCGGTCCGGGCAGGGGTTGCATTTCCGCGTCCGCGCCAGGGATGCCTACGGGAACATGACCGAATGGTCGCAGGCCGTGATGGCGGCTCCTTACAGTAGGACGTCGCAGTAGTGTTGCCGGGTGGATCGTCGCCTCAGGGCGTGCGATGCCCACCGATATGAGAGTAGACAATCAGCCCCGGGGCAGGTTTCCCGGGGCTGGTTCTTTAGGTGTGCCAAGCATGGCTCGGTGACTTGGAGACCTTGATGGCAGGAACTCTGAGTGGAACGGCAAGGGATGTCGCCGCAAGGCGGGTTCCGAATGCCTGGTTGCGTCCACAGGGTCTCGTGAGCTTTGTCCAGGAGCATCGACGTCTCGTGCGCTCAGCCTGAACCGCCGCATACGGACCCCTACGTAGAGTAGTGCGGGAGGCGGAGGCGAGCAATCGCCTCCGCCTACCCGATTATGCCGTGTGCGAGAAAAGGCGGGGAGTGCAGCGGTAGCGTCGGCTGCTTCGCAGAGACGACGGACAACTCCCGACCGGCTCGCGAAAGCGGGTTCGTTCGCTTCAGGATATGCTCACCAACCGTCTGCGGTCGCTACGCCTGCTCGACCTTGCTGCGAATCGCCTGGTAGCCGTAGTGCATCATCAGATGATCCAGGATTACCAGGGCGGTGTAGTTCTCCGCGACCGGCCAGATCCGGGCGACGATCGTCGGGTCCCGCCGGGTGATGGCCGCCAAAGCGGTGTTCTCCAGCGTGTATTTGTCGATCGTCTGTTGCGGTTTGGCGATCGTCGGCGTGGGCTTGACCGCCAGACGGACGATGATGGGCTGGCCGGTCGTCAGGCCGCCGGTGATGCCGCCGGCGTTGTTCGAGAGGAAGGCGACCTTGCCGTCCACGGCGTGCATCTGGTCGTTGTTCTGATAGCCGGTCATGTCCTTGACCGCGAACCCCGCTCCGACCTCGACGCCCTTGACGGCGCCGATTCCGAGCATCCGGCCGAGCTCCGCGTCGAGCTTGGCGAAGACCGGCTCGCCCAGACCGACCGGGGCCCCCAGCACGACCACTTCGACCACGCCTCCTGCGGAGTCTCCCTGCTGGCAGATCGCGTTGCAGGCTTCGAGCATCCCCTGTGCCGCGTCGATGTCGGGGCAGTTGACGACGGGGTGGACGCCGAACCGCTCACGGATCTCGTCTTCCGGCATGTGCGGGGCCCTGTCGCGGATCGCGTCGATCTCGTTTTCGACCTGGGCGAGCACCGCGGCCTTCTCCAGGAACCGCATGTCCATGTGGATGCGGCCCTTGACGTAGATCTCCTGGTAGAAGGGGTCCAGGGCGTGCCGCATGGCCTTGTAGTCGTTCGTGGCCCGCAGAGCCGTCTCGTGCGGGATGTCGGGGCAGCGCACGCCGGCGATCTCCTTGGCGTAGGCGAAGACCTCGATTCCGCACTTCTTGAGGATCTTCTTGGCCACGTAGCCGGCGGCCACGATGGTCGAGGTGTACCGGCCGCTGAAAATGCCCGCGCCGATGGCGTCGTCGTCCGGGCCGTACTTGACGAAGCTGGCGTAGGAGGCGTGGCCCGGCCGGGGCGTGCGGTTGGTGTCCTGGTACTGCTTGATGTGGATGAAGTGGCGGTCCAGGTTCGGGATCAGGATCGTCAGGGGGGTGCCGTTGGTGTGGTTCTTGTTGCCGGCGTTCTCGATCGTGTTGGCGGCGTTGACGCCGGTGTAGATTACCGGCAGGTCCGGCTCCTTCCGCGGGCTGGACAGTTCGTCGGCACCGGGCTTTCGCAGCAGCAGGTCGCCGTAGATCTCCTGCTCGGTCAGCAAGATCCCCGGCGGGACTCCCTGGATCATGCTGGTCAGGCCTTCCTGGTACGAACCGCCGGCGACGGTGACTTGAAACAAGCGTCCGAGATGACATCCAAACACGGGGCACACTCCTGAAAAAGGTCACTTGCCGATCGGATCGGCGTATGGAAAAATCAATTTCACCCTACATTTTTAGAGGAAATGCGTTCGATTTGCAAGTCAAACTAGGCCCGGTTTTAGGTTTCGAGGTGTCGTAGGGGGGGGCGTATGCGTCGTCCTTACCCGAAAGACCAAGACCTACAGCTTTGCCGACCAGCCGGGGCGGAGGCGGTCCTGCACCTCCCAGGCGTCCAGCAGGGCCAGGGCGGTCATGCTCTCGATCACCGGGATCACGCGGGGGACGATGCAGGGGTCGTGCCGGCCGTGGGTCTCGATGGCCTGGTTCTGCATGTTCGTGTCCAGGGTCCGCTGGGGCTTGGCGATCGAGGAGGTCGGTTTGACCGCGATTCGCAGGAGGACCGGCTGGCCGGTGGAAATGCCGCCGGTGATGCCGCCGGCGTTGTTGGAGACGAAGCCGCCGTCGGCCATATTGTCGTTGGACTGGCTGCCCCGCATCCGCGTCAGGGCGAAGCCCTTGCCCACCTCGATACCCTTGACCGCTCCGAGGGTCATGATTGCGGCGGTCAGGCGGGAATCGAGCTTCTGGAAGACCGGGTCGCCCAGTCCCGCCGGCAGGCCGTGGATCTCGAGCTGCACGACGCCGCCGACGGAGTCGTTGTCGTCCTTGGCCGCCAGGATCGCCTGGACCATTCGCCCGGCGGCTTCGGGGTCGGCGCAGCGAACCGGATTCGATTCGATCGCGTCATAGTCGCATTTGCTCGCCGCGATTCCGGCGATCTCCACCGCGTGTGCGACGATCCGCACGCCTCGCCTGGCCAACTCCTGCAGGGCGAAGGCGCCGCCCATGACGCGGCCGGCCGTCTCGCGGCCGGAGGATCGCCCGCCGCCGCGGTGGTCGCGGATGCCGTACTTGCGGTAGTAGGTGAAGTCCGCGTGGCCCGGCCGGAACAGGTCCTTGATGCCCTCGTACTTGGACGAGTCGTGGTCGCGGTTGAAGATCGCCATCGCGATCGGAGCCCCGGTGGTCTTGCCCTGGAAGACGCCGGAGAGGATCTCGACCTGGTCCTTCTCATCGCGGGGCGTGGTCACCTGGCTCTGGCCCGGCCGCCGGCGGTTCAATTGGGCCTGGATTTCCTGGGCGGAGATGTCGATCCCCGGTTTGACGCCGTCGAGAACTGCGCCGATGGCCGGTCCGTGGCTCTCGCCGAAGGTGGTGAGGCGGATGATGTCGCCGTAGGTGTTGGCCGCCCGACTGCGGATAGTTAGCTCCTCGACGATGTGCTGCATCGCGATTTCCGCGATCTGCTCGGGGGTCTTGTCCGTCGTGTCGATCACGGCATCGGCATAGGGTCCCAACAATTCCTCGCGGTAGGCGACATTCTTGTCGAGCTGGGCTCGGGCGTTGGGCCCGCGGAGCCAGGGAGGCAGGCCGTTCTGAGCAATGCGGGTCCAGAGCGTTTCCGGAGCGGCGGTCAGGTAAATCAGGATGGCATTCTTGCGGAGGGCCCTCCGGCTGGCGGGGTCCAGCAGGCTCGACCCGCCGCAGACGATCATCTTCCAGTCGGTCTCGGCCAGTTCGATCGCGACCTTCCGCTCGACGGCCCGGAACTGTTCCTCGCCGTGCTCGATGAAGATCTCCCGGCAGGTGTGCTTTTCGCCGGTGTCCCGCTCGAAACACTCCTCGATCAGGCGGTCGGTCTCGACGGCCTCCAGGCCGGTTACTTCCACCAATCTGGCTGCGACGGAGCTCTTGCCTGCGCCTTTGGGACCTGCCAATACGATCTTCATTGCTGTTGCCCTCGGACCGGTGACACGTGGGTTGAGACCCCACCCTACACGCTGACGCCACTGCCGCAGTGATCAGGAGCCCTTGATTTCCATGTTGCCGCCGAGGGTCTGCATCAGGTCGACGAACTCGGGGAAGGTGACCTTGATCGCCTCGGCCGTCTCGATGGTGCAGGGCCTGTCGAGGCCCATCGCCGCCAGGGACAACGCCATGACGATCCGATGGTCGCTGCGGCCGTCCAAGCGGGCCGCCGAGAGCTTGCTGTGATGTACGACGAGTCCGTCGGGCAGTTCTTCGACTCCGGCCCCCATCTTCGTCAATTCCTCGGCCATGCACTTGATCCGGTCGGTCTCCTTGCTGCGGGCCTGGGGCACGTTGACCAGCTTGGTTGTCCCCTCGGCGAACGCGGCGGTGACCGCCATGGCCGGCAGGGCGTCCGGCGTGGCGTTCATGTCGATCGTGATGCCCTTGAGGGACGAGCCTTTGACCGTGATGCCGTCGGGACCGGTCGTGATCTCGGCTCCCATCTCGCGGAGGTAGTCGACGACCGCCTTGTCCGGCTGACTGTCGGCGAAGTCCAGGCCCTTGAGCGTGACGCCGTCGCCGAACAGGGCGGCCGCACAGAGGAAGAACGTCGCGCTGGAGAAGTCCGCCGGGACGGGCAGGTCGTACGCTTTGTAGCTCTGGTTGCCCCGCATGTGGAACCGCCGGAGGCCGTCATGATCGTACTGGATGCCTTGCTTGTCCAGCCAGTCCAGGGTCATCTGGACGTAGCCGGGCTCGTTGAGCAGGGTGACTTCGATGTCCGTATCGGCCGGGGCCAGCGGCGTGCACAGCAGCAGGCTCGACAGGTACTGGCTCGTGAAGGCGGCGATGGAGGTCCGCCCGCCTCGGAGCTTGCCCGCGACGCTGACCGGGGCTTTGCCATTGCCCTTGAGGCTGACGCACTTGGCCCCCAGCTCCTCCAGCGATTGCATCAGCGGGGCGATCGGGCGGCTCTGGATCTGTTCGTCGCCCGTGAAGTTCGTCACCGCGCCCGGCTCGGCCAACGCGGCCGACCCCATCGCGACGCGGAGTGTCGTGCCGGAGTTCAGCACGTCGATAGTCTCCTTGGGCGGGGTGATCTTGCCGCCGAAACCTCTCACTTTCCAGGCTTTGTCGTCGCGGGTGTCGATCTTGGCGCCGAACGCGCGATAGCACAGGACCGCGGCCTCGGTGTCGCCGGACCAGAGCGGATTGCGGATGACGCTGTCGCCTTTGGCCAGCGAAGCGATGGCGACGGCGCGGATCGTGTGGGACTTCGACGCCGGGATCGAAACGGTGCCTTTGAGCCGGGATTTCCTGGATACAAGCTGCATTATGACCTCTCTAGAAAGGGGCTAATGGAAACGTCCTGACAGTATACTACGAGGGCCTGCATAGTCAAGATTCCACGTCTGACGCTATCGATCTTGTTTGCCGGCATCGCGGGTTCTTCAGGAACATGCCTCATGATCTTGGTGGATCAGTTCCGGCTTCCGATCGCGGTCGTGCTTTGGGTCGTTATCGCAGTCGTGGGCACGTGGTTGGGAACGTTGTTGACGGGGATCGGCATCCTGGCGGTCGGGAGGCTCCTCGGCGTGGACAACTTCTTTCCAAAAGTCAGCCGTACTGCATGCGGTTGAAATCGTGCTCTGCGCAGAGTACCATGGCGAGCATGGATTCACATGACAAAACCCGGTGCGGAGATGGCGGTCGGCGCGGGGCGTTCACGCTTGTTGAGCTGCTTGTGGTGATCGCCGTCATTTCGTCGCTGGTGGCGGCACTCGTCCCGGCCGTCGGCAAGGCAAGGGCCTGCGCGCGGCGGGGGGCATGCCGCAGCCAGTTGCACGATATCGGGATGGGGCTGCGGATGTACGTCGATGACAACCGCAACCGGATGCCGATCGCGGCGCAGTTGCCGTCGGAAGAGCCCAACGTGCCCACGATCACCGACGTCCTGCTGCCGTACGTCAAGGAGCGGGAGGTCATGCACTGCCCGGCCGACCGGCAGGACAGCTACTTCGAGAAAGAAGGCAGCAGCTACGAATACCCCCACTATCTCAGGGGAGTTCCGGTCGATCGGTCGTTCCTGGGCAAGCGGTGGGGCGAGACGAACACGCCGGTCTTGTGGGATTTCCGCCCGTTCCACGGCCGCGAAGGCCGGCCGGGGGCGATGAACTTCCTTTTCGGCGATGGACACGTCGGCAACCTGGAATAAAGACCACCATGAGCAAGAATCGTAGGATCCTCACCATCTGCGTGGCCGGCATGCTGATTCTCTCAGGCATCTACGCCGCATCGAACCTGTCGCGCAAGAAACCTCCGTCGCCGCAGACTGCGACGCCTGGGCAGGCGGTCGCGTACCTGGCCTCCGAGGCATTCGCCAGAATGGGTTCTGAAGATCAGCAGGAATACGTCCGCCAAATCCAGGTGCCCGGCAGCCAGACGCCTGTGCTGACGCTGTTGTCCGATCCGAGCGTGCCGGAGGAGCAGCGTCGCAAGGTGATGAAGAACGTTCTGCCCGCCGTAGGGGCGCTGATCAACCAGCGTCTCGACGAGTTCGACCGGCTTGCGGCGGACCAGAGGGTCGCGAAGCTCGATGCCTTCATCGATCAATTGCAGAAGGCCCGCAAGGCCGGCCAGGGGACGGTCTCGTCGATGGAGCGGATGAACCTCATGCTCCAGTACGTGGACCCGCAGACGCGGGCCAAGATGCGCAAGCACATTCCGGCTCTGCTGTCGCGGATGAAGGAGCGGGGGATTCAAGGCCTCAATCCGTGGGGGCTCCAATGAAGAACGTAAACCATCGTAGCATGACATTCACACGACGACAGATGCTGCGCGCGATCGGCGCGGGCGGCCTCGCAGCCGGGTTTCCAGCGATTGTTCCTTCGTCCGTACTGGGAGGAGACGCTCCCTCGAACCGGATCGCGATTGCGATGATCGGGATGGGACGCCAGGCCCTGTACGCCAATCTCAAGCCCTTCCTGCAGTCGGGCGATTGCCGGGTCGTCGCCGTCTGCGATGTGGATCGGTGGCGGCTGGAGCAGGCCAAGCAGGCCGTGGATCAGCATTATCAGAACGCCGATTGTCTCGCCTATGCCGACTGGCGCGAGGTCCTGGCCCGCAAGGACATCGACGCGGTCATGAATTCGACGCCGGACCATTGGCACGTGCCCATCTCGCTGGCCGCGGTCAAGTCGGGTAAGCACGTCAGTTGCGAGAAGCCATTGACCCTCTCGATCGCCGAGGGGCGCGTTCTGGCCGATGCCGTCAAGAAACACGGCGTCACCTTCCGGACGGACAGCGAGTGCCGGAGTGACTCGTACATGCACAAGACGGCGGAACTGGTCCGCAACGGGTACCTGGGCCGGATCCATCGCATCGAGGTGGGCGTCCCCACGGGGGACGTCGCCGGAGGATCGAGCGCTCCGATGCCGGTCCCCGAAGACCTGGACTATGACATGTGGACGGGTCCGGCTCCTTCACGGCCGTACACGGTGGACCGGGTTCATCCGCCTCGCGCCTACACCCGTCCCGGCTGGATGCGATGTCGGGATACCTGCGAAGGCATGGTGACCAACTGGGGGGCCCACGTCATCGACGTGGCGCAGCAGACGCACGACAGCGAACGGACCGGCCCCGTGAGCGTGGAGGGCAAGGGCCAGTACCCCGCATCGGGCTCCGGCCTCTGGAACGTCCTGCTGAACTTCCAGATCCAGTATCGCTACGCGGACGGCGTCGTGCTGGACTACCACACGGATAAGGGTGCCTTTCTGCGGGTCGAGGGGGAGGGGGGCTGGATCCACGCCCCCTGGCTCGGCGGGCAGATGACCGCCAGCGACCCGGCCATCCTTCGGATCAGGCTCAAGGACAGCGACGTTCACCTTCCGCAGCGCCAGGACAAAGAGGATTTCCTGTACGGGATCAAGAACAAGGCGACCACCATGGCGGACGCCGAAGTCGGGCACCGCACCTGCTCGATGTGTCAGCTCGGCCATATCGCCATCCAACTAGGCCGCAAACTGACGTGGGACCCGGGAGTTGAGCGTTTCACAAGCGACGAGGAAGCGAACCGACTGCTGAGCAGAACCTATCGCGCCCCCTGGGAACTGGGCTCCGCTTAGACTGGCGTCTCCGTTGCGGCGGCCTGGTTGACCAGGAACAGGACCGCCATGCGGACGGCCAGGCCGTTGGTGACCTGCTGGAGGATGACGCTGTTGGTGCCGTCGGCGACTTCACTCTCCATTTCCAGGCCGCGATTGATCGGGCCGGGGTGCATGACGAGAATGTCCGGCTTGGCCCGCTTGACCCGCTCGACCGTCAGGCCGAAGTAGCGGGAGTACTCGCGGATCGAGGGGAAGGGGTTGCCGCCGAGCCGCTCGAACTGGATCCGCAGCATGTTGACGACGTCCACCTCTTCGATCACCTTGTCCAGGTTGTAGCTGACCTTGACCGGCAGCCGGCCGACTTCGGCGGGCATCAGTGTCGGCGGTCCGACGAAGGTCACTTCGGCCCCCAGCTTTGTCATCGCCCACAGGTCGCTTCGGGCGACGCGGGAGTGCGCGATGTCGCCGACGATGGCGATCTTGAGACCCTGGAGCGAACCCTTGATCTTGCGGATGGTGTACACGTCCAGCAGGCCCTGGGTGGGGTGCTCGCAATAGCCGTCGCCGGCGTTGACGACACAGGCTTTGATGCTGCGGCTCAGCAGTACGGGAACGCCCGCCGCGCTATGGCGGATCACCACGATGTCGATGCCCATGGCTTCCAGGTTGCGGGCGGTGTCCAGGAGGGTTTCGCCCTTGCTGACGGAGCTGGCCTTCTGCGTGAATTCCATGACGTCGGCGCTGAGCCGGCTGGCGGCCAGGGAAAAACTGGCCCGAGTGCGGGTGCTGTCCTCGAAGAACAGGTTGACGACGACTTTGCCTCGCAGCGGGGGGGCCTTCTTGACCGACCGGGTGCTGATCTGCTCGAAGCCGGTGGCGGTGTCGAGGATGTGTGTGATCTCCTCCACGCTCAGATCGCGCAGGCCCAACAGGTGTTTTCGCTGCCATTCGAACGGTTTGCCGCCTTTGTGAGTCATCGTCATATACGCGTTGTGCCGTCTTCCTGTCCTGCCCGATGTGTGCTGTTGCACGATGTCGAGGATGCGACCCATGTGTCCTTCCCATTTCTGAAGCGACGACAGAATCATGGGACCCACAGGACCGATGGGACTTATGGGACTCCTTTCGCCGCTTCGCGTTGCTAGGCCACTGTCACTTCGTCCTTTCCGTCGGACTCCACGAAATTGACCTGAACCGACTCCCCAGGCTCAACCTCGGCCTTGTAGCCGGTATAGTCCGCTTGAATGGGCAACTCGCGTCCTGCCCGTTCGACGAGCACAGCCAGCCGAATGGCTTTGGGCCGGCCCAGATCCATCAGGGCATCCATGGCCGCCCGGGTCGAGCGGCCGGTATACAGCACATCATCCACCAGGATGATCGTCTTGTCGTCGATGTCGAAGCCGATCTCGGTCGTGCGGACCAGGGGCTGGCCGCTGCTGTGCGGGGCGTTGAGATCGTCGCGGTAGAGGGTGATGTCCAGAGTCCCGCAGGGAACGGCGTGACCCAGCCTGCGCGAGAGCTTCTCGGCCAGTCTTTCGGCGAGGATTTCGCCCCGGCTGCGAACGCCGATGATGGCGGCCGAATTATCGGGCGAAATACTGGTGGCAATCAAGTCGACCAGACGCTCGATCGTGCGAGCGACTCGGCCGGCGTCGAGGATAACCTTCATAGCACAGTCCAGTCCTTGTGGGCTCCCAAGCCGAACGGCTCGGATGGGAACGCCGTTCCGATCCTTCGGCGATTTCCGCAGACTATACCACGATGCCTGCCGCCTGGCAAGTCCCCTTGGCGACGTTTGGCGGATTCCCCCCTGCCACGCCGAGCCTTCCGGCCATAGGCCGTTTCCCAGCACTGTCCATCGCGGTATGTTGCGTCGCGAACGCGGATTTCACTTGATCGGGCTGCGGTTTTTTGCTATGATGAGGCCTGTTGATTGGAGGAAGGATTCGGTCTGACACGGAGCGTTGGTTCTGGGGGGTGACGGGTCGCCGGAAGCGCCTGTCCCGATTCTTTCGAACGCGGTGTGGAAGTATGGGCGGAAAAGCTGTAATCTTGGCTCGGAGATTATGGGTCGTAGCCCTTGTTATGGGGCTGATGGCTCTCGGCGCCGCCGACGCACAGGACCTTGCCTCTCTTCAGCCCCAGGCTCTTAAGTGTGCAGGAATCCAAGACTTACGGCTGTCCGACCCGAACTTGACCGGAGACGGAGTGCGGTTCGGCGTTATCTGCCGCAGTTTCACGTACAGTGCTGACGGCGAGCCGCAGAACGACTATCGCCCGAACACCAAGCACGTCTGTTTCCAGAACGCCGAGCTGAGTTTCCACAACAGTTCCAGCAAGCCAGCCGGCATCTCCGACCACGCCACGGCGATCTGCTCCATTCTCTTCGGCCAGGACCCCAATGGCGTCGCTTCCTCGGTGGGATCGTTCCTTTACGAGGGCGTTGTGCCGCAGGCCCAGGGGCATATCTACGAATTCTGGCATTTCGTGAAGCAGTACATCTACGCGCAGGCAAAGCCCGAGGTGGACATCGCTTCTGTGAGCTTCGGCCAGCCGGTCGAGGCCGAGTGGACACGGGGCATCGAGGCTCTCATCGAGCACAAGGGCATGGTGTTCGTCGCCAGTATCGGCAACGGCCTGAACGCCTCGGACCCGTCGTTCTACCCGGGTGCCGGCCCGAACGTCCTGGGCGTTGGTGTCGTGAGCTCTGTGAATGCCGCGGACGCGGCCACCAAGCTCTCGGAGTTTGCCTTGGCGTACCCGGAAGAATCGAGCACGGGCCCGACTGCCGACGGCCGGTGCAAGCCCGACGTGATCGCACCCGGCAATTGTCTGGTGGCCGATCAAGAGGCCGACCGCGGTTATTCCATGACCGGCAACTGGTCCAGTTTCTCGACGCCCGTGGCGGCCGGGGTCGTCGGACTCCTGATGCAGACGGCCAGACAGAACCCCGAGTTGAGCCCTGTCCTGTCGCCCGACGGCGGCAACTGCCTGCTCAAGGCCATCGTGATGAACTCCGCAACCAAGCTTCCGTTCTGGCACAAAGGCCGGCTGGGTATCGAAGACGATCATGAGGTGCCGCTGGACTACGTGCAGGGGGCCGGGATGGTGAACGCGACCCGTGCCCATGAACTCCTGACGGCCGGGCGGGGCAAACCCGGCGACATAGCCGCAGCGGGGTGGGACCTCAACCAGGTCCGCCAGGGTCTGGAATACCAGCAGGTCTACCGCATCACCATCGATGAGTCTTCGCAGAAGACGCTCACCGCGACGCTCGTCTGGAATCGCCACTACGGCCAGACCTATCCTTTCAAGCACCTTTCGGATATCGACAGCGATCTCCGACTCGAAGTGTTTGCCATCGACCCGGCGAACCCGACTCGTCCTGTCCTGCCGTTGGACTATTCCGACAGCAAGGTGGACAACGTGGAACACCTCTGCGTCGACATCGGAACCTTGCCGGGTTACACCGTGTACGAAATTGTGGTTTCGTACAGTGATCTTGGCGCCAAGCCCGCGTCGCCCGCCGGCGAGCGGTACAGTCTGGCCTGGAGCGTCGAGGCCAAGCAGACGGATGAGAGCATCCTCTGGTACGACCTCAACGCGGACGGCATCGTGGACGATCGCGATCTGGCGATTCTGAAGAACAACTCCACCGCCGGCCAGAAGGCCCCGGGGGCGTACCTCATCGGCGACGTCACGAAGGACGGCTCGATCGATGACGCGGACGTCCAGGCCGTGGAGGCCAATCGCAACAAGAAGGCCGCTTGGCGCATCGATACCGTGGCGGTCAATGGTCCCGTCGCCGCCAGCGTAGTGAACTGAGCCTTTGCCGGCCCCGTGAAGAACAGAACCCTGGATTTCAGAGTGGAGCAGGACTCGTGCGACACTCCAGGCTGTTGATCCTCAGTCTGTCGATCGTTCTGGCTGTCGCTGTGGCCGGGCCCGCGGCGCAGCGGTGGCGATTCGTCGTGACCTGTGACAGCCGGGGCGACGTGCTGACCGGCATCAACGAGCCCATCCTCCGCGAAATCGCCCGGGAGGTCGTTCGGCAGAACCCGGACTTCCTGGCCTACCCCGGCGACCTCGTCTATGGTGGTCGGTTGTCTCCCCAGACCTTCGAGGATTTCCTCTGGCGGTGGATCCGGGCCATGCAACCCGTCTACGACGCGAGGATTCCCGTCTATGTCTGTCGGGGCAATCACGAGGTCGGCGACATGTGGGACGCCGAGCCGAACCAGTCGCCCAATCCCGCAGACAACGACTCCTTGCGGTGGCGCCACGTTTTCGGCAACCCCGACTACCCCCAGCAGAAGCTGCCGGACAACGGACCGGCCGACGCCAGGTACATGTCCTATTCCGTTGTTCACAAGAACGCCCTGATCGTCGCGGTGGATCAGTACGGCGGAATGAACCACCATCTGGTCCACCAAGTGGATCAGAGGTGGGTCAACTCGGTCTTGAACTCCAACACTCGTCCACATGTCTTCGTCTTCGGCCACGAGCCCGCCTTCCGTCTGGCGCATCCGGACTGCCTGGACGACTACCCGGCCCAACGCGACCGATTCTGGCGCAGCCTCCAGACCGCGGGCGTGCGGATGTACTTCTGCGGCCACGACCATTTCTTCAACCATGCCTGGGTCGACGACGGCGACGACAATCCGGCCAACGACGTTCACCAGCTCGACGTCGCGACGGCGGGGGCCCCGGGGTATACCTGGTGGCCTCCCTACTTCGGCGAGAACAGCTACTTCGACGTGGCCTTGATGCACCACGCCGAGGGGTACGGCTATGTTGTCGTGGACATCGACGGCCTGGACGTGACCGCAACCTGGATCGCGAGAACCAGCATCGATCCGGCGGACCCGCCGGTTTACCTACCCGGGCACTCCTGGAGCTACAGAGCCTCCACTGCCAAGCCTTCCCCCGACCTCAATGGCGACGGCGCCGTGGACCTGGCCGACCTGGCGATCTTTTCATCCCGCTGGCTCATGCCCGACCAGGACTGACCCTGCGAAGAAATGCTTCCCTTCCCCCGGCGTTTCTGGTATGAGTATCGCGGTTGTTTCGTGGTCTTTGCAGGGGTGCAGGTGCGATATGGCGAATCATCTTCTGATCAAGAATGGGCATGTCATCGATCCGGCCAATCGTCTGGACGCGCAGTGTGATGTCCTGATCCTCGACGGGAAGGTCTCCGAGGTCGGCCGGCTCAACGGCGGCGTCGAGAAGACAGTCTCGCGGGTGATCGACGCGACGAATAAGCTCGTCGTGCCCGGCCTGATCGACATCCATGTCCACTTTCGCGAGCCCGGCGATGAGGAAGAGGAGACGATCGCCAGCGGGTCCACCGCAGCCGTGGCGGCCGGCTTCACCTCCGTGGTCTGCATGCCGAACACCAACCCCGCCATCGAGAGCGAGACGGACGTCGAGTACGTCCACCGCAAGGGCCGCCAGACCCGCAAGACCCACGTCTACGTGATGGGCGCGATCACCAAGAAGAGGGAGGGGGCCGAGCTGGCCGAGATGGGCTTGATGGCCGAGGCCGGCGCCCGCGGCTTCACCGACGATGGCAACGGGCTCCAGAACGCCGCGGTCATGCAACGAGCCCTCAAGTACGCCAAGATGTTCGACGTCGTCGTCGCCCAGCATTGCCAGGACAACTGCTACGCCGGCAGCGGGGTCATGAACGCCGGGTATCACTCGACGATTCTGGGACTGCCCGGCATGGACGCGATGGCCGAAGAGGCGATGCTCTGGCGCGATATCCAGCTCGTTCGCAAGACGGGGGGCCGGTACCACGCCCAGCACATTTCCACCGCCGGTTCGGTCGAGTTGATTCGCCAGGCGAAGAAGGACTCGCTGCCGGTCTCGTGCGAAGTCACGCCGCACCATCTGCTGCTGACGGATGAGTGTTGCTCGACATACGACACGAACTACAAGGTCAGCCCGCCATTGAGGGCCCAGAAGGACACCGAGGCACTGAAGCAGGCCATCGCCGACGGCCTGGTCGACGCTCTGGCCAGCGACCACGCGCCGCACCTGCAGAGCGAGAAAGAACTGGAGTTCCTCGCGGCGCCGTTCGGGATTGCGAGCCTCGAATGCGCC
>JAAYVJ010000298.1 GCA_012517265.1 Planctomycetota bacterium
TTGACCGAATCGCCGATCTTGCCCATGCCCAGGATGCACTCGGTGTCGACCCCGGCGCCGAAGTTCGGGGCGTCCTCAATATTCTCGTCAAGGACGTCCAGAACGTCGCGAACACGGTCCACGACGATACCGGTGTTGCACTTGCCGCCGCCCTGCGTCGTTTCCACAACGATGATGCAGGTCTCCGAGGTGGTTTCGGTCGTGGTCATGGCGAACTTGGCCCGCAGGTCGACGACCGGAATGACCTGCCCCCGCAGGTTGATCACCCCCTTGACGTAGAAGGGTGTCTGCGGAACGGCCGTGATGGGCATGTAGCCGATGATCTCCCGGACCTTGAGGATTTCGAGCCCGAACTCCTCTGAGCCGAGCGCAAATGTGAGGTATTTGCCTGCGGCTGCGCGTGTGCTTTCTGCTGTGTGCATTTCTATCCCTTTCACCATCACTTCGACAGCACTGTCCGCGATGGACAAGCCCCGTGTGATGCGGAGCAACGGTTTGACCGTCGTAGCGTGTTCCGACCCCCATAGCGAGATGCCCCATCCCTGGACCGTCGCGATTCCCGAACGGTCATACTCTCGACTCGCGTCGATCACGCTGCCTTGCCTATTGCTGCTGTAGCATCGTGCCGAGGGCGGCCCTGCCTTCAGAGCAAAACGTTCTGCAAGTCGGCTGCTTGGCAGGGCGACTATAAAGCAGAATTGAAAAAAACTGCGAAAGGCCACAAAGAAGCGGCAGTGTGCGTCCGACTAATAAAAAGGGCTTTACTTTGAGGTGCCGGTAGTGTTTCATAGGGCCGCAACCGTTCGGCGTCTCATAACGCGGCCGTTGGAGGCGCATGGGCGGAGAGTCTCGCACTTTGCGGGCGTCTGGGAAGGAGCATCGATGAATAGTGATTACGATTTTCGGATTATCCGCGTTCTACGGCGCCGTTTGGGCCTGACGCTGCAGGGATTGGCCAATCGGGCTGGAGTGACCTATCCGACAGTCGAATCCGTTGAGACCAACAAGACCATGCCGTCGCTCAAGACGCTGGACGCCATCGCCGGGGCTCTTCAGATTTCCACGTGCGACCTTCTGGGGCTCTCCGAACGTCGGCTGGTCCAGCGGCGCAAGGCCCAAAGCGAGGATCGAAGTCACGCAACGCGGGCCGACACCGGCCTGGAGAAGTGCAAGGTCGCCCGGTACGACAAGGGCAAACTGATCCGCGTCACGGCCGCCCGCGGAGACCACGTCCACGTCATGGGCCTCCACGAGGACATTCACGAGTTCTGTTACGTGCTGAGCGGGAGCGTGGACCTGCGGATCGAGGACAAGACCTATCGGCTCGGACCCGACGACACGATTCTCTTCGACGGGCTCTTGGATCATTCCTATTCCCAGGTCGAAGAGGGAGAGTACGTCACAGTCCATATCCCCAAGGACATTCGCATTCTGGAGAGGCTGCTCGAAGGGAAGATGGACGAAGCGCTGGAGCTTGGGGTGACCCAGACTGAACCCGGTCTCTAGGATGTCACGCAGGTAGGCGAACGGACCCCCAGAGCTTGCAACCGGCCGCCAGGCTGTCGTGGACCGCCGCCCGGCGGCCGCCGCGGCCATGGCCGCTGGTGTAGCTGAAGATGTCTCTGTCAGAACCGGCTACGCTCGGTCCGTATTCCCTGCGGTCCGTCTGCTGCCATCGATCCACTCCTTTCCATCGCGTGACAGCATCATTCCACTGCGGCAACAATCGAGCAGATGTCTTTCGCCGGACGGTTGCGAAGAAGACGCCGTCGCCGAAAAGGAAGCGTTGATCAACGAGATCGGTTGGATCGCGTGGGCCGGCAGTGCCGGCGAATGGCCCGCAGCGCGGCCAGCGAGAACTCGGCGATGTGATCGGCGATCTCCTGCGGATCGTCATCGTGCGCCAATGCCGGGTGCAGTCGAGCGCGGATCCGGCTGTCGTGCAGATAGATCATGCATTGGGCGACGATGCTCACCGTCGCCCGGGCCACTTCTTCCTCGGATGCCTGCGGCCCGAGAATCTCGCGCACGGTGTCCCTCTGAAGGCGGCTCCTCGGCGCGATCAGTTCATCCAGGACCGCGTCGATCGCCGCGGTGGGCTGGGCCAGTTCATGATCGATGATGGCGGCGCGCCATGGCGGCATGGATGGATCCAGGATATCGCGAATCACATTGGCGACCAGGGTGCGCAGCCGCTGCTCGGGCCGGCCTGCCGTTTCATCGAGGGCCGAATCGGTGCGGTGGAAGCTCAGGCAATACCGAACCACCGCGGCGTACAGTTCTCGCTTGTCCCGAAAGTGATAGTTGACCGCGGCCTTGTTGACGCCCGCGCGGCTGGTGATCTCCTGGAGCGTGGCGGCGTGGAAGCCCCGCTCGGCGAAGACTTGTCCCGCGGCGTCGATGAGTCTGCGCCGGGTTTCCTGCGAAGCCGCGTTGTCCTTCACGTTCGCCATATTCTCCTCGATCGGGCATCTGGTGCGAGTATAGGGAGGCTCTGTTCATTTTTCAACCGTAGGGTTGAATTATGCTTGCTTTTTTTTCGTCGATAGAGTTGAATCACGCGTTCGAATAATGTAGTGCGACGCGGTTCGGCCGAGATTGGAGGTTCCTGATGCTGTCTCGCGCAAGATTTACGTTCGGGCGGATTCTCCTGCCCGTTTGGATCGGTGGTCTTCTGATGAGCGGTTGCGACCGCCGGCAGCAGGCGGCGCCTCCGCCGTCGACGCCGGAGGTGGCGGTGGTGACGGTGCAGGCCGAGCGGGTCGTGCTGACGACGGAGCTGCCGGGCCGGACGTCTCCCTATCTGGTGGCGGAGATCCGGCCGCAGGTCAACGGGCTGATCCAGAAGCGTCTGTTCACCGAAGGCTCCGACGTCAAGGCGGGGGAGGTGCTCTACCAGATCGACCCGGCCCCGTTCGAGGCGGCTCTGAGGACCGCCGAGGCGGCCCTCGTCCGCTCGCAGGCCAGTCTGCCTTCGATTCGGTCGCGGGTCGAGCGATACAGGGAGCTTCTGGCCGACAAGGCGGTCAGCCAGCAGGAGTATGACGATGCGGCCAGCGCTCTGCACCAGGCCGAGGCCGACGTGCAGTACTGGACGGCGACGGCTCAGACGGCTCGCATCAACCTGGGCTACACGCAGGTCAAGGCGCCGATCGCCGGGCGCATCGGCCGATCCGCAGTGACGGACGGCGCTCTGGTCTCGGCATACCAGCCGACGCCTTTGGCGACAATCCAGCAGTTGGACCCGATCTACGTGGACGTGCCGCAGTCGACGACCGAGTTGCTGCGATTGCAGAAGCGTCTGGCGGAAGGCCGGCTCCAGGGGGACGGCGCCAACCAGCAGAAGGTCAAGCTCGTTCTGGAGGACGGCAGCCCGTATTCGTCCGAGGGGACGTTCCAGTTCCGCGACGTGACGGTGGATCCCGGGACCGGGTCGGTCATCCTGCGGGTGGTCTTCTCCAATCCGCAGGGGGTGCTCCTGCCCGGCATGTTCGTCCGGGCCGTGATCATGGAAGGCGTCCACGATCAGGCGATCCTGGCCCCGCAGCAGGCGGTCTCGCGAGACGTCAAGGGCAACCCCATTGCTCTGCTCGTCGGACCGGAGGACAAGATCGAGGTACGGATGCTCACCGTGGATCGCGCCATCGGCAACAAGTGGCTCGTCACCTCGGGGCTCTCGGTCGGGGATCGCATTGTCGCCGAGGGGGCCCAGAAGGTCCGGCCGGGCGCCGCCGTCAAGGTGGTGTCCCTCGAATCCAGGCCCAACGAAGGCGTCAAACCCGCGGCCGGCGGATCGAATTGACGGAGGTATTTCATGTTGTCCAACTTCTTCCTGGATCGTCCGGTCTTCGCCTGGGTGGTCGCCATCATCATGATGGTCGCGGGCGGTCTGGCGATCTATGGGTTGCCCATTTCGCAGTATCCGCCCATCGCTCCGCCGTCCATCGCGATCGCGGCCTTCTATCCCGGGGCCTCGGCCGAGACGGTGGAGAACAGCGTCACGCAGATCATCGAACAGAAGATGACCGGGTTCGACAAGATGCTGTACCTGTCGGCCACCAGCGATTCGTCGGGCGCCTGCCGCGTGGAGCTGACGTTCGCTCCCGGGACGGATCCGGACCTGGCGTGGGCCCAGGTGCAGAACAAGCTCCAGCTCGCGATGGCCAGCCTGCCGGAAGTGGTGCAGCGGGCCGGCATCAAGGTGTCCAAGTCCACCCGCAACTACCTGCTGATGGTCGGCTTGATCTCCGAGGACGGCAGCCTCAGCGGGGAGGACCTGCGCGACTACGCCCAATCCACGATCGAGAAGGTGCTGTCCCGTGTGCCCGGCGTCGGCGAGGTGGACGTCTTCGGCAGCCAGTACGCCATGCGGATCTGGCTGAACCCCGACAGGCTGACGGAATACCAGATGACGTTCGGCGACGTCATCGCGGCGCTTGACGCCTACAACGTGGAGATCTCGGCCGGGCAGTTCGGCGGCGCGCCGGCGTTGCCGGGCCAAAGGCTCAACTCCGCGATCATCGTTCAGAGCCTGCTCAAGACGCCTGAGGAGTTTGCATCCATTCCGCTGCGCACGAACGCCGATGGATCCATTGTGCGGATTCGCGACGTCGGCCGCACGGAGTTGGGAACCGAGTCCTACGACATCCAGGCATCCTACAACGGAAGCCCCTCGGCGTTGATGGCGATCCGGCAGGCCGCCGGCGCGAACGCCCTCGATACCGCCGACGCCATTCGGGCCAAGATGAAGGAGCTGAGCGAGTTCTTCCCCCCCGGCATGAAAGTGGTGTATCCGTACGACACGACGCCGTTCGTGAGGGTCGCCATCGAGGAGGTGGTCAAGACCCTGTTCGAGGCGATCGCGCTGGTGTTCCTGGTCATGTACGTGTTCATGGGGAACATGCGGGCGACGCTGATCCCGACCATCGCGGTGCCGATCGTGATTCTCGGCACCTTCGCCGTGCTCGGGCTCTTCGGTTTCTCCATCAACATGCTGACGATGTTCGCCATGGTGCTGGCCATCGGCCTGCTCGTCGACGACGCCATCGTCGTGGTCGAGAACGTCGAGCGAATCATGAGCGAGGAGGGGGTGTCTCCGCGGCAGGCCACGCGCAAGTCGATGGGGCAGATCACCAGCGCCCTGATCGGCATCGGTCTTGTGCTTTCCGCGGTATTCGGACCCATGGCGTTCTTCTCCGGCTCCACCGGCGTCATCTACCGGCAGTTCTCCGTGACGATCATCGCCTCGATGCTCCTTTCCGTGCTCGTGGCCTTGATTCTGACGCCCGTGCTGTGCGCGTCGCTGCTCAAGCCTGTGGCCAAGGGGCACCAGCCCGCCGAGGGCGGCTTCTGGCTGTTGCGTCCGTTCTTCCGGACGTTCGACCGCATTTTCTTCTGGATTCGCGAGCGGTACCTCCACGTCGTGGGCCGATCCTTCGCCCACAAGATCCGCTACGTGTTCGCCTTTGTGTTGATCGTCGCGGCCATGGGGTATCTCTTCAGCCAGATGCCCACCGCGTATCTGCCCGATGAGGATCAGGGGATCATGATGGTCCAGGCCCTGCTTCCGCCGAACTCGACGCTCGAACAGACCGACAAGATCATCGAACTGGTTCGAGATCACTTCCTTCAGGAGGAGAAGGAAGCGGTGGAATCGTGCATGGCCGTCTCCGGCGTCAACTTCTCCGGTCGCGGACAGAACGCGGGTTTGGCGTTCGTCAAGCTCAAGGACTGGAAGCTCCGCCGCCGGCCGGACCTGAAGGTGAACGCCGTTGCCGCGCGGGCCATGGCGAAGTTCTCCCAGATCCGCAATGCGCAGGTCTTCGCATTCGCGCCGCCGGCGGTGGTCGAGTTGGGCCAGGCCAAGGGGTTCGACTTCCAGTTGCTCGACCGCGGCGGCGTCGGGCACGCAGGGCTGATGGCGGCCCGCAACCAGCTTCTCGGCATGGCCCGAGAGAACCCGGTTCTGGCCAAGGTCCGGCCCAACGGTCTGGAGGACGTGCCGCAATATCGGGTGGACGTCGATTGGGACAAGATCGGCGTTTTGGGGCTGTCCATCACCGCAGTCCACAACACGATCGCCGCGGCGTTCGGCAGCGCCTATGTCAACGACTTCATCCAGGGCGGGCGGGTCAAGAGGGTCTATGCCCAGGCCGACGCTCCGTACCGCATGCTGCCCAACGATCTGGAACGCCTGTACGTGCGGAACAACACGGGCAAGATGGTCCCGTTCTCGTCGTTCGCGTCGGGGCACTGGTTCATGGGCTCCCCGAAGCTGGAGCGGTTCAACGGCTTCCCCTCGATCAACATCCTGGGCGAGTCGGCGCCCGGCTGCAGTTCCGGCGAGGCCATGGCCGCGATGGAGGGCTTCGTGAAGAAGCTGCCCCAGGGGCTGGGCTTCGACTGGACGGGCCTTTCATACCAGGAACGGCAGGCCGGAACGCAGACCATCCCCTTGTACGCCTTCTCCATCCTGATCATCTTCCTGTGTGTGGCGGCCCTGTACGAGAGCTGGACGATCCCGTTCGTCAACATGCTCATGCTGCCGCTGGGGGTCTTCGGCGCGACGCTGGCGGCCTGGTCCCGCGGGATGTCCAACGACGTGTACTTTCAGATCGGATTCCTCACCACGCTGGGATTGTCCACGAAGAACGCCATTCTGATCATTCAGTTCGCACAGGATCGGTTGCACCACGGCGAAGGGCTCGTCGAGGCGACCCTGGGAGCCGTCAAGACCCGGTTCCGCCCGGTCATTATGACCTCCGTGGCGTTCTTCTTCGGCGTCCTGCCTCTGGCTCTTTCCGCCGGCGCCGGCGCAGGGGCCCAGAACGCCATCGGCACAGCGGTCGCCGGCGGCATGCTCTCTGCGACGTTCATCGACCTGATCTTCATTCCGTTGTTCTTCGTCCTGGTGTCTCGTCTGTTCGCCAAGGATCGCACGCGATCGGCCGCGAGCGGCCAGACCGGCGTCACGACCGCGCCAGAGGGGGTTTGATATGAAACGGGGATACCTGCTCATCTTGTGTCTGCTTGCCTGCCTGGCGGGCTGCTCGCCGGCGCCGAAGTACACCCGGCCGGAGCCGCCGGTGCCCGCGCAATGGCCCGCAGGGCCCGGCTATCAGCAGGCTGCCGTGGCCGCAGAGGGTTCGCAGGCCCAGGTCTTGCCGTGGCGCGAGTTCTTCACCGACCAGAAGCTTCGGGGGCTCATCGAGATCGCCCTCAAGAGCAATCGCGATCTGCGTCTTGCCGCGCTGAATGTCGAGCGGGCCCGCGCGATGTACGGCATCCAGCGGGATGAACTGCTGCCCACGGTCGACGCCACCGCCGCCGGGAGCCGGCAGAGGGTCCCGGCCGACCTGTCGGCGACGGGAAAGCGCAGGACCACCGAGCAATACAGCGTCAATCTGGGCGTCTTCTCATGGGAATTGGACCTCTTCGGACGGATCCGCAGCCTCAAAGAGCGTGCTTTGCAGGACTATCTGGCCAGCGAGGAGGCTCGTCGCGGGGTACAGATTCTCCTGGCCTCCTCGGTGGCCGGCGCGTACATGGTCCTGGCCGCCGACCGGGAGAGCCTGGCGCTGGCCGAGACGACGTTGGCGGCGCAGAAGGACGCCTACGATCTGATCAAACGACGCTACGATCACGGCGTGGCGCAGGAACTGGACCTGTACCGCGCGCAGACGCAGGTGGACGCAGCCGCCGGCGACGTTGCTCTGTTCACTCGACTGATCGTCCAGGATGAGAACGCCTTGTGCCTGCTGCTGGGCGGCCCCGCGCCTGCCGATCTGTTGCCTGCGCGGCTGGACGACGTCGTGGCCCCGAGCGAACTGGCCGCGGGGCTCCCGTCCGAAGTCCTGTTGTCCCGGCCGGACGTCCTCCAGGCCGAGGCGATGCTGAAGGCCGCCTACGCGGATATCGGGGCGGCCCGGGCCTCGCTGTTCCCCCGCATTTCCTTGACGGCCGCCCTGGGGACCGCCAGCGATGAACTGTCCGGGCTCTTCAAGTCGGGGTCCGGCACATGGAACTACTCCGCACAGGCGAGCATGCCGATCTTCGACACCCGCGCCTGGCTGGCCGTGAAGGTGACCAAGGTCCAGAGGGAGATGGCGCTGACGCAGTACGAGCAGGCGATCCAGACAGCCTTCCGGGATGTGGCCGACGCCCTGGCCGCGCGAGGAACCGTGGATCGCCAGGTCGCCTCGCAGGAGTCTCTGGTCAAGGCGGTCGGCGAGACGTACCGCTTGTCCAACGCCCGCTATGAAAGGGGAATCGACAGCTACCTGAGCGTCCTGGACGCGCAGCGCTCGCTCTATGCGGCTCAGCAGGGGCTGGTCTCGCTCCACCTGGCGAGGCTGACTAACCAGGTGCGTTTGTACGCCGCCCTGGGCGGCGGCGCTGATTCCTCCGCGGCAGATCTGAAGCCCGAGCGTCAATCCGCCGGTCTCTGAGACGGGCCGATCCTGTAGGATGATTGCTCCACGACACGCGGCTGAAGACCGCGGTGATTGACTTGCGCGGGCCGCGCGGTTACCCTGCCTTGCTGTAACGATCCTGGCTTACGAAACGCGACCTCATTGCGGAGATCAGACTATGGTGGTTCGACGGAACGCACTGCTCGTCCTCTTGGCCGCGGCATCCCTGTGGCATCTGGGAGCCCCGGCTGGGGCCCAAGATTACTCCGGCGGGATTCTGGACCGCCGGCAGGTTCTCGACGCGGCGGCCCGGGTCACGCCGGCCGCCTATCCGAACGCCGACTCGGTGGAGGTCGACGACTTCACGCGGTGCCGGTTCGAACCCGACGGCACCGGGATTACGTGGTCGGAGAGCTATACCAAGGTTCTCACCGAGAAGGGCCGGCGGGAGGAGCAGAGCGCGTCGTTCGGCTTCACCCTGCCGTACAATCGCACGACGGTCACACTGCTGGAAGTGATCCGGCCGGACGGGACGATCGTGCCGATCGACGTCAAATCGCAGAGCAAGGTGATGATCGACCGCTCGCAGATGAGCGCGAACATCTACGACCCCAACAGCAAGGTGCTTCAGGTCGGCGTTCCCGGCCTGCAGGTCGGCGACGTGATCCACTCCGTCGTGTGCGACGAGACGATGAAGCGCCAGATGCCCGGCACGTGGGACGACTACCAGGTGTTCGAATCGACCTCGCCGATCCTCCACGCGGTCTATGAGGTGCACGCCCCGAAGGAGAAGCCTCTGGTTCGCATCGCTCTGCGGGATCAGGTCGAGGGCACCGTGGCACACAGCGAGCAGGAGCGGGACGGGCGAATCGTCTATCGTTGGGAAGTGTCCAACGTCCCGCGATATTTCGCCGAGCCGGGCATGCCCCCGGCCTATACGGTCGTCCAGCGGCTGCTGGTCAGCACGCTGCCCGACTGGAAGGCGATCTCGACGTGGTACTGGAAGCTCTCCCGGCCGCACCTGGACGCGACGACGCCGGCGATGAAGGAGATGGTCGACAAGCTGACCGCGGGGGTGACGGACCGACAGAAGAAGATCGAGGCGATCTTCTATTGGGTCTCCAAGCAGGTGCGATACATGGGCATCACGGTCGAGGGCGAAGCCCCCGGCTGGGAACCCCACGACGTGAGCCTGACGTTCGACAACCGCCACGGCGTGTGTCGCGACAAGGCGGCGTTGCTGGCCGCCATGCTCCGCCTGGCGGACATCGAGGCGTATCCGGTCCTGATCAACGCCGGGCCGAAGAAGGACGTCGAGGTCCCGGCGGTCGCGTTCAACCACGCGATCGTCGCCGTGCGGGACAGCGACGGGTCCTATCAGTTGATGGACTGCACGGACGAGACCACCAAGGACCTGTTGCCGACGTACCTGTGCAATTGCAGCTATCTCGTGGCGCATCCGGACGGCCAGACGCTCCAGACCTCGCCGATCGTGCCGGCCGAGAGGAATCTCGTCCACGTGGACATCACCGGCGAAATCGATGCGCAGGGGAATCTGGCCGCCGAGACCCACATCCGGTTCGACGGCATCAACGACAATGCCTATCGCGACCTGTTTGCGCGGAGCAAGCCCGAGGAGCGACGCCGGTTTTTCGAGGGCGTGCTCAAGTCCTCGGTCGCTGCGGCCTCCCTGACGGATTTCGAGGTCCGTCCCGCGGACGTGCAGGACGCCTCGCAGAGCCTGTCCGTTCATCTGCGTTTCACGGCCAAAGACATTCTCATCGGCGAAGGCGACATCCGAATGATGCCGGTGCCGCAGGTGGGCTCGCGGGTCGGCATTGCGAATTTCATCATCGGCCAGACCGGTCTCAAGGAACGGCGGTTCCCCTTGCAGACCGACTACGCCTGCGGCGTTCAGGAGACGATGAACCTGAAGATCGATCCGGCCGTCGGCTCGTTCCTGTCGTTGCCGCAGTCCTCGTCGATCGAGGATCCGACGATCTCCTGGAGCCGCAAGTTCGTGAGCGAGGGCGGCTCGCTCCAGACGCAGAGCGAGTTCCGGATCAAGGTGGTCGAGCTCGATCCGAAGCAGTACCTTTCGTTCAAGGAGAGTCTCAAGCAGATCGAGTACAACAGCAGAAAGAGACCGGTTCTCGCCCGCAAGTCCGCTGAGCCGGCGTCCGAGGCGGACGTGGTTGTGCTGGACTCTCAGGTCGAGTACGATCTGGCCGACCTCCACACCTGGACCGAGCGGATCCGCGTCAGAAAGCAGGTCCTGACCTACAAGGGCAAGAAGGACAACGCCGAGCTCAAGCTCGACTACAATCCCGTGTGGGAAGACGTGAAGCTGATCCGGGCGACCGTGACCACAAACGGCCAGATCAAGGAGATCAGCGACAAAGAGATCAACCTGATGGACGCGGGATGGACCGCCTCGGCGCCTCGCTATCCGGGGGCCAAGACCCTGGTCGCCAGCCTGCCGGCGGTGGAGATCGGCAGCGTGATCGAGTACGAATACCAGCGGTGGAAGAAGGACCGTCCGTTCTTCTCGACGACGTGCGTCTTTCGCGGAATGAATCCCATTGACCGCCAGACGGTGAAGCTGACCGCGCCGGCGTCCTTGTCTTTGCAATTCCTCAAAGACGACAACGGGATCGCCGTGCCCGACGAGGAGTTGTCGCCGGAAAGGCCGGTGATTGTCCAGACTCAGGAACGCCGGGGCGACAAGGCCGTTTGGCAATGGCAGGTGCTGGATCAAAGGGCGATCCGGCCCGAGGACAATCTGCCGCCGTCGGTGACTTTCAACCCTGTTTTGCGGATCACGGCGGGGAATTGGGAGACGTACGCCGGACAAGTCCTGGACGCTTTGCAGAAAGCCGCCGACGGGCAGACGACCGCGCAGGAACGCGCCTCCCGGATCATTCAGAACGCCAGGACGCCGGCCGATCGAATCACGGCCATCCGCGATTTCGTCGTCACGAACGTGCGCGGGGCCGGGCCGGGATGCGACGACTTGCCGCTCTCGGCGGTGACGCCCGCCGACCGGACGCTGTCGGACGGCTATGGCAACACGACCGACCGCGCGGTCCTGTTGTACGCTATGCTCAAGGCCGCAGGCTTGAGTCCCGAATTCGTCCTGGCCAACTACGGGGCGTCCATCGATCTGCTCCGGCGGTTCGAAACGCAGTATCCGACCGTGGGCACTTTCGGCAGCGTCCTCGTGCGTCTGCGGGACGGCGACTCGAACTTCTATCTGAACGACACCGACCAGTACGACATGCTCGGCACAACGCCCGCCGAGGGCGGGCTGGGCCTGCCGCTTGCCCAAGGCCGGCCCGAGAGCATCACCGTCGCACAGGACAAGAAGGATCGCCTGGACTACGAGTTGCGGCTGATCCTCAACGAACAGGGCGATGCCCGCATCACCATAACGCGGAAGAACTACGGCGATTGGTTCGGTTCCCGCCGCAAGCTTTTCACCGAGATGCGGCCCGAGGACCGCAACCGGTTCTACCTGGAAATGATCGGCGGGATCAGCCAGGCGGCGGTCGCCGACAGCGATCTCGTGACCAGCTTCGACTCTTATCCAGGCACGGAGACCTTCAGCGTTCGGGCGGAGAAATACGCAGTTCGAGACGGGGATTTCCTCTATTTCGAGCTGCCTCAGTCGCTCAAGAACATGCTCAGCCTTCGCTCCGACGTGCACGAGAACCCATTCTACTTCGATGTCGATCTGCATCTTCGGTATGCGATCGTCGTGGAGTTGCCGGCGGGGTTCTCGCGGGTGGTGCTGGCGCCGGAGCAACGGGACTGGCTGCTGCCCGCCGGCGGGGGAGATGCCCACGTGAGCGTCTCTCAGGAACGCCCCGGGGACGGCGGCCCTACCCGGCTGGCCGTGACCTATGAGGTCGAACTGAACCCCTTCATGCTGGAATCCGAGGACTATCCGCAACTGGTGGAGATGGAGAGGCAGCTCACGCACGCCCGGGGTCGGACGATCCTGGCGACGTGCGCCAAGTGAGCCTGACGCTCGGAAAAAGAGAGCCCCCGCGATTTGATGAGGGAGAGGAAGCGAGACTAACGCGGGGGCCTGTGGTCAGATTACTAGAAGCCTCAACTAAGTACAGTGTACTCCAATTCCGAGGGACTTGCAAGGAGAAAAGGAGAAAAGCAAAAGACCTTTCTCATTGTCGGTCAGGCAGACTCGGGGACCGAAGATGAGCCGGTGAGCAACTCAATCACCTCTTGCGAGGAGAGGGTCTTGTCCAGACGCCCGTTGGCCGCCCGGGGCGATCCGCCGCCTTTGCCGCCGACGCGGGCCTGCACCTTCTTGAACAGATCCGATGCACTGAGGCCCTTGCCGCTCACTGCGATCTGGTTCTCGCTCAGGACGATTCCGGCGCCGCCGGTCGCTTCGGCGATGACGCCGGCCAAGGTGACGACGAGGTCTCGTGGGAGTTCGCCGGTGTAGACCCCGACGACGCCCGGGCCGACCGGGACACGCTGGGCGGATTCGGCCAACTCGGGCAGCCGCGAAGACCAGAGGCGGCTCACTTCTTTCGCCAACTCTTTCGATCGCTCGATCGTCTTCTGGAGATTCGCAGGCAGATCGACGGTGGCGCAGGCGGCGAGAATCCGGAGTTCGCGGAGGGTCCGCGTTTCGAGCTGCGATTGTTCCAGAGCCTTCCTTCCCGCGAGAAATGAGAGTCTCGTGCCGGCCTTCCTGTTCTCAATGTCGAATATGCGGATTGTGCCGATTGTGCCGGTTGAGCAGACGTGGGCGCCGCAGCAGGCCGAGACGTCGAGGTCGCCCACCTTGACGATGCGGATGTCATCCGGATCCACGGATCCCGTCCGATTCCTCGCCTGCTCTCCCTGTGGGCCGAACGAGGTCTCGACGGGCAGGTCCGCCATGACCGCGTCCAGGGCCTGTCGTTCGAGCTCCTCCACGACGTCCCAGCCGACCTTCTTGTGGAAGTCCACGGTGCAGCCTTCCAGCCCGATGTGCACGCTCACCGTCTGCAGGCCGAACCGCTTTCTGGCAAGCCCCGAAAGGATATGCTGCGCGGTGTGATGGGTCGAGGTGTGGAGTCTGCGATCTCCATCCAAGCGAGCCACATGCCGCCCGGCGGGCAGGGGCTTGTCGAGGATATGGATGATCCGGCCGTCGACCACCTGAACGTCGAGGACCGTCGCATCGCCGATGACGCCCAGATCCGCAGGCTGTCCGCCTTCATCGGGGTGGAACAAGATCGGGTCGATGACGACCTTCCCGGGCTCCACTTCGGCCACCTCAACCTCGGCCTCGAACACGTCCGGATGCGTCCAATACATGCGTTTCATGGGCGGATTGTACCGCCGCAGGGGAGATCTGCAAAGGACCTGGACGCTTATCGCATGGACTGGCGATACTGCCTGGGCGTGATGCCCATGCGTTTGCGAAACTGCCTATGAAAGTAATAGACATCGCCGTACCCGACCCGCATCGCGATCTCATAGCATCGCAGGGAGGTGAAACGGAGCAGCCTCTGGGCGGCTTCGAACCGAAGGTCCTGCTGGTAAGCCAGGGGCGAAACGCGGAAGGAACGCTTGAACGCCCGGAATAGATGCCCCTTGGAACAGTGGGAGATGGAGGCCAGGTCCTCGGCGGTGATGTTCTCGGCGTAGTGCTCGTTGATGTACTGGCGGGCCCGAAGGATCGGGTTGTCGCCGGTCAAGGCGGCGTCGTGGAGGCCTTCCGTGAAGCAGTGAGCGACGATCATGTCCAGGACGTTGGCCAGGGCCCGCTGGGCGTAGAAATCCGACATCGGAGAGGGGCTCTGGAGGTAGTCCATGATCTGGATCATGATGATGACCAGTTCCTGAGAGGCTTCCTTGGACAGTCGAAGGTCCTCTGCGATTCGCCCACAGACGCCTGTGTAGGTGGCCAGAACCCTCTCGAATGGCATGGTCAGGACCTTTCCGGCCTGGGTCACCAGCGAGAAGGTGATCTCCGAATACACGCTGGAGTCTCGCAGGCTGACGAAATCGTGGGCTTGGCCGGGCGAGACGATCACCAGGGTTCCCGGCTCGGCCTCGTGCTTGCGGCCACACTTGAGATAGTGCCCTTTGGACCGGGTGTACAACACGATGTGATACAGGTCGTGGGTGTGCTCGCTGAAGGTCTCAATATCGCCGATCGCGCGATCCTGATCGACGGCCGCATGCACGAAAACGGGGCAATACGCCTGGTTCTCGTGCAAAATGACCAGGGCCTGAGGGATCCCTTCGCTTCGTCGTTGGGTCTGGAGGTATCGGAGCATGGGTCACGAAAATGCAATAAATTGTGATTTTTCTACATTTTTTCTGGTCTCTGGATGCACGATAATACAAGATGACACAATGGGCAATCACATACTTCGCCCAGAACGTTGGTCTGCTTGAATAGAGTGTGACATCGATGGACCTGTCAAGAGGCGGCCGATGAAGAACAGAGGGTTCACGCTGATCGAACTGCTGGTGGTGATTGCGATCATCGCCATCCTGATGGCTATCGTCATGCCGGCTCTGAGTCTGGCCAAGAAGAAGGCCTCCGTGACGGTCTGCCTGAGCAATACCAAGAACCTGTCCCTCGGTTGGTACATGTACATGGGGGAAAACGACGGCCGGATCATGAGCTGCGAGGACATGGGCAGCGAGCCCGGCGGCAAGTTCGTCGGATGGATCGGCGTGCCCCGCACCGAGAACGGCACCCTGTGCGGCAACACGCAAACCGATCCGGCCGTGACGGATGAGGACGAGATCCGTGGGATCCAGGCGGGCCTGCTGTATCCCTACGTCAAAGAGCCGGACGCCTATCATTGCCCCGGCGACAAGGTCCGCGTCAGTTTGTACGACAAGACGCGGGTTTTCGTCTCGTACTCGATCCCGCGGTGTCTCTACGGATTCCCCGGCACGCCCAACGCCGGCAACCAGATCCGCATCTTCAGCCAGATCAAGTCTCCCTCCACGAAATATGTTTTCGTCGAGGCGGCGGAGACCCGCAACTGGAACGCCAGCCACCACTTCGTGATGGGAGCCCCCGAGGACACGAATCTCAGCACGTGGGGGTGGTGGGGGCCGATCGCGATCAACCACGGCGACGGCAGCGTTCTGGGCTACTGCGACGGCCACGCCGAAATGCGCAAGTGGCGCGATCCGTACACCATCGAGCGCGTCGACAAGCTGATCAAGACCGGGGCGACGACCTATGGCATCGACTATCCCCCGGCGGATCAGACGTTGGATATCGAGTACATGGCCGCCGGCTGGGCGTATCGCCACAAGCTCAAGTGACGCCGCAAAGACCGGCGCAGGCGGGCGGAGGAGCGTTTCCGGAGAGGGCAAGTCGCAACGGAATGCCGGAGTTCGACGGGTATCTGGTGCAAGTGTTGTGGGTGGTCCATACGAAGGAAAGGAGAGCACGATGAAAAAGACATTCGCAGTGGCGTGTTTGTGCCTGCTGGCGGGTCTGGGCGCGGCGCAAGGGCAGTTGAAGGTCGACTTCGGCGTAACCGGAGGCGCCGTCCAGGAGGGATACCAGGGGTATTTCGCAACGGACAAATCGCTGACGTCCTTCACGGCCCAGAGCTATTCGGCCTTCGGCGTGACGGTCACCATCCAGCCGACCTGGGCGCCGGATGTCGTGGCCGGCTGCGTGAGAATGATCGACCGCGGCGTCACCGATGTGCCCGAGGCCCCGAGCCTCTTGCGGGACTGGATCGGCACCGACACCCGCACGACCGGCGATCCCATGACCCTGACGATCAGCGGACTGCCCGCCGGCACCTACAATTGGGTTTCCTATCACCACGATCGCAACGATCAGACCGGCATCTTCAGCGTGACCATCAAGGACGCGGCGGGCTCGAAGACGACCACGAACATCGACATCTCGAACGGCACGAATTTCCAGTTGGCCAATGTCACGAAGTTTACGGCCACGATCGTGTCCGACGGCCGGTCGCCGGTTGCGCTCGTGTTCGACCAGACGTCGGCCAGCAGCGTGGTGGCCAATGCGATCTTCGTGATGAACGCGTTCGATCTGACGGCCGTCGATACCGGGACCGCCGTGATCCCGTCGCCCGGGATCGGCCAGACCGATGTTCCCCGCGACGGCACGATTCTCTCCTGGGTTGCGCCTCCCGGCGCGGCCCACCAGGACGTGTACTTCGGCACGGATGAATCGGCGGTTGAGAACGCGACGACCGCCTCTGCGGCGTACCAGGGCCGCCAGGACGACGCCAGCTTCGATCCGGGGCGTCTGACGCTGGGGCAAACCTACTTCTGGAGGGTGGATGTGGTCATGGCCGACGGCTCCGTCGTCAAGGGCGGGACCTGGAGCTTCACGGTCGAGCCGGTGGGCATCGCGCTGCCGGGCGCCAGCATCACGGCCACCGCTTCCAGCTCCAACAGCGCCAACGAAGGACCGGGCAAGACCATTGACGGTTCGGGCTTGAGCGCAGAGAGCCTCCATTCGATGGAGACGACGCAGATGTGGCTCAGCGCCCCGAGCGATCCCGGGCCGGTCTGGATTCAGTATCAGTTCGACAAGCCCTACAAGCTCTACCAAATGCTCGTGTGGAACCACAACAGCACGGTCGAACCGATCATCGGCTTCGGCGTCAAGAGTGTGACAGTCGAGTACTCTCTCGACGGCGCCGCCTGGACGACGGCCGGCGACGTTGGCGAATTCGCCCGGGCTCCGGGCGTCGCGACCTACGCCGCGAACACGACCGTCCAGTTCGGCGGAGTGCCGGCCCAATATGTCCGGATCACGGCCGCCAACAACTGGGGCGGCGTCCTCAAGCAGTGCGGCCTGAGCGAGGTCCGCTTCGTGGTGATCCCGACGGCGGCCCGGTTGCCCCAGCCTGCCGCGAACGCGACGGGCGTGGATCCCCGATCCGTCCTGAGCTGGCGAGCGGGCCGGGACGCGGTGCAGCACAAAGTCTATCTCAGCACCGACTCGGCCGCGGTAACCGGCGAAACCGCGTTGGTCGGCACGGTGTCCACGCCGCAGCTCGACGGCGGCACTTTGCTGGCCCTGGGCAAGACCTATTACTGGAAGGTCGTCGAGGTCAACGACGCCGAACCGATGCCCGCCTGGGACGGCGAGGTCTGGAGTTTCTCCACCGCGGCATCTCTGCCGGTGGACGACATGGAGAGCTACAACGACGCCGAAGGCATGAACACTCGCATCTACGAGGTCTGGATCGACGGCTGGGGCACCACCAACAACGGCTCGCAGGTCGGACACGACGGAGCGCCTTTCGCGGAAGTGACCACCATTCACGGCGGCAAGCAGTCCATGCCGTTCCGGTACGGCAACAACGGGGCCGCCTTCTCCGAGGCCACCCGCACGTTCGACCAGCCCCAGGACTGGACGCAGTACGGCGTCAAGGGCCTGGTGCTGTGGTTCCTCGGGGATTCGGCCAACACGGCCGGACAGTTGTATGTGAAGGTCAACGGCAAGAAGGTCGTTTACGACGGCGACGGCGAGAACCTCGCCCGCAAGCCCTGGCAGATGTGGTACATCGATCTGGCCGGCTTCAACGGCGTGAATCTCAAGAAGGTCACCGAGCTGACGATCGGCGTCGACGGCGGCGCCGGTTCTCTGCTGATCGACGACATCGGCCTGTCCCCTCTGGCCCGCCAGGTGGTGACCCCCGCGCAGCCGGCCGCGACCGGCCTCCTGCTCCAGTACAGTTTCGAGGGCAACGTCAAGGACAGCAAGGGGACCAACCACGGCGTCGTGTCCGGGGCGCCCACCTACGTCGCCGGCAAGGTCGGTCAGGCGATCCACCTCAACGGCGTCAGCGACTTCGTCACGGTCGAAGGTTCGTTCAACCTGCAGGAGTACACCGCGGCCCTGTGGTTCCAGGTCGAAGGCGGTTCCGGCCAGCGGGACATCCTGGCGGCGTACCAGCCGACAGGGTACCTGTACGGCCTCCTGCTGGAGATTGGCGCCGACGGCCAGATCCGTTACCTGCACCGCTCTCCGGTGGCCGCGCAGGGGGGCACCGATCTGTACAGCAACGCCAACTACGCCGACGGCGTCTGGTACCACGTGGGCATCGTCAA
>JAAYVJ010000299.1 GCA_012517265.1 Planctomycetota bacterium
GGCATGGATATGGCGATGGTCCCGAACCGGTTCGTCGAGTACATCGCCAAGCTCAAGGAACTCGTGCAGGAAGGGACCGTGCCGATGTCGCGGATCGACGACGCGGTGACCCGCATCCTCCGCGTCAAGTGCGCGATGGGCCTGCTGGACAAGAACCGCTCGCAGTTGGCCGACCGCAGCCTGTGGAAGGACTTCGGCTCCGCGGCGCATCGCGAAGTCGCCCGGCGGGCGGTGCGCGAGTCCCTGGTGCTGCTCAAGAACGAAGGCAAGACGCTGCCGCTGTCCAAGCAGGCGGCGCGGATCCACGTGGCCGGCAAGACCGCCGACAACATCGGCAATCAGTGCGGCGGGTGGACCATCGACTGGCAGGGCAAGAGCGGCGACGTCACCACAGGCGGCACAACGATCCTGGCCGCCATCAAAAAGACCGTTTCGCCCGACACGAAAGTGACCTTCTCCGAGGACGGCGCAGGGGCCGAAGGCGCCACGGTCGGCGTCGTCGTAGTCGGCGAGAAGCCCTACGCCGAGGGCAACGGGGACAACGGCGAGCTGACGCTCGACGCCGCCGACAAGGCCGCGATCGACAATATGAAGAAGACGGGCATCCCGGTCGTCGTGATCCTCGTCTCCGGCCGGCCGATGATCGTGACCGACACGATCGCCAAGGTCGACGCCTTCGTCGCAGCCTGGCTGCCGGGCACCGAAGGTCAGGGCGTCGCGGACGTCCTCTTCGGCGACTACAAGCCGACCGGCAAGCTCTCCTTCACCTGGCCCCGCTCCATCGACCAGGTCCCGATCAACGTCGGCGATCAGCCCTACGCCCCCCTCTTCGCCTTCGGCTACGGCCTGACCTACTGACCGCCGGACTCTCGCGCGTCGAATGAGTCAATTCATCAGGTGGCGGCGGGAAGCCGGTGTTTCCCGCCGCCACATGTCTTTCCGGTCCAGGTTCGACCGCAAACGAGTTCCACCGAGAGACTCGCTTCAGACCCCTTGCGACAGTCGCATCGCGTAGTTGCGGACACCCTTCGGCCACGTGGACACCGGTACCGCAAAACGAGTGCCATGCCCCCCCGCAGCGAGTCCGCCTCACGCCTGGGCCGCGGGTGGCGAGGCGTCGGGGATCTCGTTGGCGTTGATGTCTCCCTGCCAGAGGTATTGCCGCGTTTCGGCGACCACGACGTTCGACAGCACGAAGAGGGAAATGACGTTCGGAATGGCCATCAGGGCGTTCGCGATGTCGGCGAAGGACCACACGACCTGGAGCGTCGAGAGCGAGCCCACCATGACGGCCGCGACCCAGAACCACCGATAGGGCTTGATCGCACGGGCCCCGAACAGGTACTCCGCGGCTTTCTCCCCGTAGTACGACCAGCCGAGGATCGTGGAGAAGACGAAGGTCAGAAGGCTCACGGTCAGGACGATGGGTCCGATGAACGACATGCCTTCGAACGCCGCTTTCGTCAACGCCGCCCCGGTGTGCCCTTCCGTCCACCGACCGGAATTGACGATCACCAGGCCGGTGAAAGCGCACACCACGACGGTGTCCCAGAATGTCCCGCTGGAGGAGACGAGGGCCTGCCGGACGGGGTTCTTCGTCTGGGCGGCAGCCGCGACGATCGGCGCGCTGCCCAGCCCCGACTCGTTGCTGAAGAGCCCCCGGGCGATCCCGTACCGCGCCGCCGCCATGACGGTGGACCCGAGAAACCCTCCGACGGCGGCGTGTCCCGTGAACGCGCTCGAGAAGATCAGTCGGATCGTATCGGGGATCGTTTCGTACCGCATGACCAGCAGAATGATCGCGCCGAGGACGAAGAAGACGGCCATGAACGGCACGAGACGCTCGCACCAGGCCGCGATGGACTTGATGCCGCCGAGGATGACCAGAGCGGTGAGAACCGTGATGGTCGCCCCTGTGATCCAGGGAGACACGCCAAAGGTCTCGCGGACCATCGCGGCCACGGAGTTGGCCTGGACCATGTTCCCGATGCCGAAGGCGGCGACCGTCGTGAACAGCGCGAAGGCCAGCCCGAGCCCGCGGCCGATCGGCAGGCCGAACCAGAGGCGGTTGATCCCGCGTTCCAGCACGTACATCGGGCCGCCCGCCATCGCGCCGGATTCCGTCGTGACGCGGTACTTGACGGAGAGCACCGCTTCGGCGTACTTCGTCGCAATGCCGAAGACGCCGGTGAGCCAAAGCCACAGGACCGCGCCGGGCCCCCCCGCGGCGACCGCGGTCGCGACGCCGACGATGTTGCCCGTGCCGATCGTCGCCGCCAGCGCCGTCGTCAGAGCGCCGAACTGGCTGATGTCGCCTTTGCCCTCTCGCGACCGCTCCAGGGAGAGCCGGACGGCCTTGCCCATGTACCGTTGAATGAGCCGCAGGCGGATCGTGAGGTAGAGGTGAGTCCC
>JAAYVJ010000300.1 GCA_012517265.1 Planctomycetota bacterium
GTTCCCGATCCTTGTATCGGTACGTAAACTCCTTCGGCGAGACTTCGATCTCGATCGTTCGGTAGAATCGCTTGCGCAGACACGACAACAGCCACCCGTCAGCGACGCTCATTCCACACCTCGAAGCCTACTGGGTCGACGGCGTATACCCGAGGCTGCCCCAGGCGGCTCGCTGCACACGGTGGATGTCCGGGTTGCCGGCCTGCGCCGCCGTGAGGCCGCTGTCCCCGTGTGCGAACTTGATCGTCCGCGGGTCCTCCCACTTCCAATACTCGGCGTGACCGTCCGCGAAGCTGAAGTTCGTGCCCTCCCCGTGGCGAACGGGGACGCCGTCCCACCAGGACTCCTGATTGTAGTAGATGGTCCAGCTCTGCACGCTCGTCTTGCCCTCATCGACGTAGACGAGCCGCTCTCCCGGTCGTTTGATCTGGGAGCGGCGCTTGATGTAGATCTCCTTGGGCGCCCCGATCGCCGTGCTGCCCATCGCACCGTTCATCGCGTCAACGATCGCGTAGGTATTCACTTCGCCACGGATGCCGGTCGGACACTTGTAGATCTTGAGCTGGTTGACGTACGGCCACATCGCGCCCCGTTTGATGCCGTCGATCCGGCGGGGAGTGTCGGTCCAATCGTTGTGGAAATACAACCAGCAGGGCTCCTGCTTGTCGACGTGCCCCTCGGTGTCCTCGTACGTGCACGCGTTGACGATCTTCTGATCGTTCTCGTCGGCGTACAGGACCCAGGACACGCCGAACTGCTTGACGTTGCTCAGGCACACGGCCCGCTTTCCCTGCTCCCTCGCCCGCTGCATGGCGGGCATCAGCACGGCCATCAGAACCGCGATGATGGCGACGACCACGAGCAGCTCGATGAGCGTGAATCCTCTCCTGGCCATAGGCGACCTCCCTATTTGTTCTTCGCTTTGTACTCCTCCAGGCGGGCCTTCTGCGCGTCGACCCAGGCCTGGGTCAGACCCTTGCCGACCAGGGGCTCGCCGAGTTGAATGGCCTTCTGCTGGATCTCAACGGCCTGGCCGTTGCGGCCGACGCGGGACAGCGTCTCGGCGTAGATGGCGAGCACGCTCGGGTTGTCCTGCTGCCCCGCCTGGGCTTTCTCCAGGGCCGCCAGGACCAGAGCGTAATCCGGGTTCTGGATCTTGTCGGCGTTCCGGCTCACGATCACCGCCGCGTTGAAGGCATGGTACGGATTCTTCTCGAACACGCCCTTCTCCAGCAGGGTCTTCAGATAGGCGAACGCGGCCGTCTGATCGAACTGCACCAGCGAGTTGAACCGCACCGGCACCAGGTCCTCTTCCATCGCCGGAACAGCGGCCAGCGCCTTATCGATCGCCTCGACCGCGGCCTTGTAGTCCTTGGCGGACAGCGCGTCGCGGATCGGACGCTCCAGCTTGATTCGCTCCTGCTGCTGTCGCCATTCGGCCTCCTGCCTTTTGGCCTCGGCCTGCACGTCGAACGTCCCGGCGATCACTTCCTCCAGCACCGTATCCATACTCATCGGATGGCCGATCCATGCGACCTTGCCGTCCTTGCCGACGATGAACGCGCAGGGAATACCGTTGCGGTCGGCCGCGGCCATCCAGGATTGGGCCATCTCCCGCCCGATCCCGTCGATCGCCACGCGGTATTCCATCTTGTCGCCCATCTCCTTCACGAAGGGTTCAACCAGGGCGAGGAGACTTTCCTCGGTTTTCTCGGCCGGCCGCTCCCAAATGCTGACCCCGATGAACGTCGCCTGTCCCCCGTGCTTGCGCGCCAGTTCGGTCATATGGGGGATCGTCGCCCGGCACGGTCCGCACCATGTCGCCCAGAACTCCACGACGTAGATGTTGCCTTCCTTGAGCTGCTCGACGGGTTCGCCCTTGACCCACTTGGCGACCTTCAACGCCGGGGCCGCAAGGCCGACCCTCAACGCCGGCAGTTGCGGCTCGGCCGGCTGACTCGCCGCCGGCGAGGGCTTGACCGTCGCGGCGCTGACCTGGCTGGCCGGGGTTTGCGCCGCCGCTGCAATGGAGGCGCCGAATATCGTCAGACTCAGAACCATTCTCATGCACATTGATGCCGTCATTGAATTCACTCCTTCTATGCACACCGGGACCGCCGACCGAGATGATCTCTCTTACGGCCGGTCCGCCAGAAGATGCTATTATAGAGGAATATGGGCAACGGGGCAAACAGCAAAAGGCAGGGCAATCGCATGTGGGGCGGGGTTGGATTGAGGACATGAGATATCCTGATAGAGTGCGGGCCGTGCAAAGCGACGCATCCGCACGCTCAGGCGGGGGTCTTGCATGGGGATGCAGCCGGCGGAAATGTTGTAAGTGCTTTTAGTATTTGGGGTTGCGTCAGCCTTCGGCGGTCTGTGCAGTGGGGCGATTCACAGGCGATGGGCCCTCGCAACAGACGTACAAACGCTCCCGGCAGCTTTTTGCGCTGGTTTGGAGATCTCCCGGCCCCGGCGGCCCGGGTGCAATGTGCGGCATCGCCTTTGCGACATGCTGGCCCTGGCCATCCTGGCGGTTCTGTGCGGGGCCGACAGTTGGATGGCGGCCCTTCCCATGATCAGCGTCTGGCCGCAGGACAATCAACTGGTGCGGGGGCAACTGGCGACGCATCAGGTCCTGGAATTGCTCTTGGCCGAAGGGATGCGTACGGATTGCCGGGGGGTTCGACACGAATCCATCGAAGAGGTCGATAGCGGTCACGGCCGTGTGGAACGACGCCGGTTGTGGACGACCGACGCCTGGTATGGCGATGTCCCTCAATGGAAAGGTCTGTTACGATTCACCTACATCGCGCCGACCTGCCAGGTGGGGGACAAGCGTTCGGTGGATCGTCGTTACTATATCAGCCGCCTTCGTCAGGCGACACCGGAGTTCCTGCTGCGCAAGGACAAGACCTACAACGTGGGCATCAAAAC
>JAAYVJ010000301.1 GCA_012517265.1 Planctomycetota bacterium
CCGGCGACGCCGAGCAACCCATACGGCCTCATCCAAAAGTCGTAGGCGGCGAAGTCGTAAACCGGCGGGTTGACCAGGAGCACCTTGGGTTTCATTCCAGGGGAGTATAGGCAGGGTTGTCCGGCTGTCAACGGCTCTGATTGACTTGGGGGCGGGTTTGTGCTAAAATGGGCGAATTGCAGCACTTGCGACAACACGGTTGCACGGACAGGCGCTGCCGGAAACATAGAAGAGAGCCCACATGAGATCGCATGCCGCCATTGTGTTTTCCGTCCTCATGCCCGCCCTGTTCCCGGTCGGGGCCGCCCAGGCCGGCGGTCCTCTCTATATCAATGAATTCCTGGCCTCCAACGCCACGACGATCAAGGACGCCCAGGGCGACTACGACGACTGGATCGAGTTGTACAACGCCGGCCCCGACGCGATCGATTGCGGGGGGATGTACCTGACGGATGATCCGGCGGACCCGCAGAAGTGGCGAATCCCCACGACCGACAGGACCATGACGACCATCCCAGCCGGCGGATATCTGCTGATCTGGGCCGACGGCGACGTGGCCGAAGCCGGCCTGCACGCAGGCTTCAGTCTGAACAGCGATGGCGATACAATCGCCCTATTCGATACAGACGGTATCGCCATGATCGATTACGTCGGTTTCGACGTGCAGACGCCGGACATCTCCTGCGGCCGGCTCCCCGACGGCGGGGAGCGATGGGTCCTGTTCGGAGCGCCTACGCCGGGGCAGAAGAACGTCGAAGTCTATGAGGGAATCGTCGCAAAGCCTGAATTCACGCCGGAAGCCGGCTTCTGCGACGACGAAATCGTCGTGACGATCAGCACGAAGACCGAGGGCGCGAGCATCTATTACACCACGGACGGCAGCGAGCCCTACGTCCTGGGCGGGCGCATGCCCACCGGCAAGCTCTATCGCGAGCCCCTGACGGTGTCCCAGACCACCTGCCTTCGGGCCAAAGCCGTCAAAACCAACTGGAAGGCATCGCCCGTCGCGACGCGCACCTACATTTTCGTTCAGGACGTCGCCAGACAGTTCACCCCGGGCGCCGGCTGGCCGACCGGCAACGTGAGCGGCCAGACCCTGGACTTCGGCATGGATCCCGACGTGGTCAACAGCGCCAAGTACAAGGACCTCATCGACGACGCCCTGCTGGCGATTCCCTCGATCTCGCTGGTGACCGCGCTCGACAATCTCTTCGGCGCCACCAACGGCATCTACGTGCATCCCAGCGCCGAGGGGGAGGCGTGGGAGAGGCCCGTCTCGGTCGAGCTGCTCAATCCCGACGGCAGCGAGGGGTTTCAGATCGACGCCGGCCTGCGGATTCGCGGCGGATTCAGCCGGAGCACGCAGAACCCCAAACATGCTCTGCGTCTGTTCTTCCGTCCTGAATACGGCCAGTCCAGGTTGAAGTACCCTCTCTTCGGCGACGAAGGAACCGACGAATTCGAGAACGTCGACCTGCGAACCAGCCAGAACTACTCCTGGGCGTTCCAGGGCGACCGGCAGAACACGATGGTGCGCGAGGTCTTCTCGCGGGACCTCCAGGGCCAGATGGGCCATCCCTACACGCGGAGCCGCTACTACCACCTGTACCTCAACGGCCAGTACTGGGGCCTCTACCAGACGCAGGAGCGATCGGAGGCGTCCTACGCCGCATCCTATCTCGACGGCGAGAAAGAGGATTTCGACGTGGTGAAATCCGAGAGCGGTTCGTATTCCATGGTGGCCACCGACGGCAACATGGACGCCTACCGGCGTCTGTACAACATGGCGATGGCCGGCCTATCGGACAACCAGCGATATTTCCAGATGCAGGGCTTGAACGTCGACGGGACGCGAAACCCGACCTACGAGCGCATGCTGGACGCCGACAATCTGGCCGACTTCATGATCATCGACTATTACACAGGGGACAGGGACGGCCCCGGGTCGCGGTTCGTCAACCGGCCCAACAACACCTACGGCATCTACAACCGCGTCAACCCCGACGGCTGGAAGTGGTTCCAGCACGACAACGAGCACACGCTCGGAGTCAGCCAGAGCGAGACGAACCTCGTCACCCCGTTCACGACCGCCGGGGCGCAGTGGCCGTACTTCAACCCGCACTGGCTGCACGAGCAACTGGCCCGCAACAACGCGGAATACCGCATGCTGTTCGCGGACCACGTGTACCGGCACTTCTTCCACGACGGCTTGCTGACGCCGGAATCGTCGATCGCGAGAATCCAGAACCGGGCCGGGCAGATCGAAGTCGCGATCATCGCGGAGTCCGCCCGCTGGGGCGACGCGAAGCGATCGACGCCCTACACCAAGCAGGATTGGGATAACGAGATCGCCCGTATCGTCACGAGCTACCTGCCCACGCGAACCCAGACGGTCCTGGGCCAGTTCAAGAACGTCGGCTGGTACCCCAACATCGACCCGCCGGAATTCCCCCAACAAGGCGGCCACGTCGCCCAGGGCTTCTCCGTGATGCTCTCCGGCGGGGCCGGCACGGTCTACTTCACGCTCGACGGTTCCGATCCGCGTCTGGTCGGCGGCGCGGTCAACACCGCCAAGGCCCAGGTCTACGCGCAGCCGATTCGCCTGACGGCCAGCACGAAGATCAGAACGAGATCCCTGAGCGGTTCGACCTGGAGCGCGGTGAACGAGGCGGTCTTCGCCGTGGGACCGGTGGCCGAAAACCTGCGGATCAGCGAGATCATGTACCAGCCGGCGGGCGATCCGAATGCCGAGTACATCGAAGTGGAAAACACAGGCTCCCAGAGCATCAACCTGAATCTCGTGCGATTCAGCAAGGGGATCGAGTGCACACTCCCGTCCTTTGAACTGGCCGCCGGCGGCTGCTGCCTGCTGGTTCGAAACGCCGTCGCGTTCCGAGCCCAGTACGGCGATGGGCTGCCCGTCGTCGGACAGTACGCAGGGAGCCTGAACAACGGCGGGGAGAAGATCGAGCTTCTGGACGCCGCCGGCGAGGTCGTGGAGGCCTTCAAGTACCAGGGGAACTGGTTCGACCAGACTCGCGGCGAGGGTTTCTCGCTGAACCGGGTCGACCCGGCCGCCGCCGGCGACGACCGCGAGGACTGGTCCGCGGCCCCGGCTACTCCAGGCCGGGTGAACCCCTGACCGTCGCCTGCTTTGCACGGAAATGAGCCGGGACGACTTATCGGACCGACGAGGTCCATCCCGATCGGGCAACGACCGATCGGATTCGGATGAGGGCTGTTGCGTATCATACGTTCTGGAAGGCCCGCGAAACGGGCCGAAAAAAATCTCAGAAAAACCAGAGATCCCGCGTCACGTGGGTGGAAGTCGTCAGACTTAATGGTGACAGATGTGCTCGTGTGAATGCGACACCCTGGAGTTGGTCAGGAAGGCGCAGCTCGGCGACAGGGATAGTCTGACCCGCTTGGCTGAAGCGGCCAGGGTTCGCCTGCACGAGTATGTGTTTCGCCTGACGCTTCAGGAAGACCTGACGCAGGACATTGTTCAGGAGACGATTTTAGAGATGCTGCGGCTGTTTGGAAAACTCCGTCAAACCGACCGGTTCTGGGGCTGGCTCCATGGCATCGCCTTCAACAAGGTCCGGAACCATTTCGGCAAGCAGTGGCGTCACAAGACGCGCAGCCTCTCGCAGATCGAGGACGACGCCCTGGTGGCCCGGGACGTGGATTCGAACGGCTTCGGACACAGCCGGAGCGACGACGTCCTGGCCGACGTGGTCACCGACGAACTCAAGCAGATCGTCCTGCGCTGCATCGAGGCCCTGGAGCCGCGCCAGCGGGCGATTCTGACCATGCGGTGTTACGATCATATGTCCTACGCGGACATCAGCAAACTGATGGATTGTTCAGAGATCGGGGCTCGAGCCCTGTTCTATCGTGCCAAGAAGGCCCTTACCAGTCGGCTATCCCGTCACGGGCTGGGCAAGGGCGCCCTGCTGATGGCTCTGGTCGTCTTCGGCAAGATGACCGCGGCCAGCAAGGCGACCGCCGCGGAGATTTCCGTCACGGCATCGACGGTTTCGGTCGGTCCAACCGCCGCCCTGTTGGCGACGGCGACCAGCAAGACCGCAATCGTCACCCTGGCGGCGATAGCCGTGGTAGGGGTCGGGTCGGTCGGGGATTGGGGATCGATGATGGGAGGTTCGAGTCGCCGCGTAAACCTCCCGTCGGGCATCCCCGATCCCCAATCGACTCTCGTCAATTCGGCGGTCGATTCCGCCCCCTCGGATCGATGGTACTTCTTCCCCGAGGGCGCCCGGCTGCCGGTCATGACGCGGCGGGTGAATTTCGACGAGACAGGCAAGAACCCGGTCTCCCTGGTGCTGGAGAACCAATACGCCAACTATCACTTCGATTACGGCACGAACGTGGTGCACGTGAAGAATCATCGCATGTGGGAAGAGGGCCTCAGAGTCCGGCGGCTTCCGACCGATCCATCTGGTTTGAGCAGCTTCCTTGCTCAGATGGAAGGCAACCCAGTTACTGCGGACGATGCCGCGGAACAAGCCGCCGGACGGCCCTCCGACCAGCGAGGCACCCTCATCATGTGCAGACACCAGGACGGTCGGGAACGCACGGTCCGACAGATCGACCGCCACGTCAACGTTCTGGAGGAGGAGTACTTCCAGTTCGGCTGGCCCCAGAGCGCACGCCGGGTCGACGAACGGGACGCGATTCACCGCCTCGGCCGGGCCTACTTCCTCATCCACGGCCAAATCAACGGGGTGACGTTCTCCGGGGCCGGTCGCATGCCCCTGGTCTACGCGGCCAGCCGGATTCACTGTCCCTGGATCGAGATTCGCATCGGCGACAAGCTTCGGGCCGTGGACACCAAGGATGGGGCCGCCATCTATGACGCGGACAACCGGATCATCGCCCGCTACCCGGCGGGCAGTTTCTTCAAGGGGTTGGGACGCCCCTGGCTGGGGTTGCACACCATCGACACAGTTCGTCGCGACGCCGCGGAGCAGCATATGCCGTTCCGGACGCAGTATGATTCGCATACCGATCAGGCCACGGTCGTCGTGCAGGCCGAACCGGTCGCGATGACCTACACGATCGATATGGACAAGGACTTGATCCGTCGCGTCGAGCTGGGTTCGCCTGAGACGACGGAGCAGCCCGCCTTCACGGGAGACCTCGCGTTCACGTATCTCGAGGATTCCTCGGACGCGCAGTTCACCGAACCGCGTTCCCCCGCCGGCGGGGCCACCCGAGCCAGTCCGCAGGGAATCCTGTGGCTGCTGGATGTGCTGGAACTGCACGAGCAGACGAACTCCTGAAACCCTTGTTGGCCAAGACCATGAAGACGCCGATTGACATGTTCGCAGCGATGACCGGGATGATGATCGTCCTGGCGGGCGGCGCTGCCTGTCTGGCGGCTTCCCGGGTGATCTACTGTGACGCCAGGGCCCCCGGCAACAATAGCGGGTCCAGTTGGGCCAACGCCTACGTCTGCCTGCAGGACGCGTTGAAGGCGGCCGGCCCCGGCGTCGAGGTGCGTGTCGCCCAGGGCGTGTACAAACCCGACCGGCGTTACGAGATCCGCCGAGACGGCAATCGCGTGGTGGCATCGGGCAACCGGACCGACAGCTTCGTCCTGCCGTCGGGCGGGACCCTCAAGGGCGGATATGCCGGCTACGGAGCGGCGAATCCGGATCAGCGAGACGTCGCTGCGTTCAGGAGCATTCTCAGCGGCGATCTGGCCGGCAACGACGTCGCGCTGAAGGGCTATGACTGGCAGAGCATCACGAACTTCGTTCAGGACAAGAGCCGAACCGACAACAGCCTAACGGTGATCATGACCGGCTCCGGCGGAGGAGCGCCTGTCGTGGACGGCTTCACCATAACCGGCGGACACGCGGGCATCCAAACCGCCAGCCAGGGTCGAGGCGACCTCGCCTCGGCCTTGACGGACATGGACGGCGCTGGCGCGTTTCTCTCCTCCGGAAGCCCGCGGTTCGTCCGCTGTACATTCCGACTCAACACAACTCGCGCAGGCGAGTCGGGCGCCGCCGGGGGGGCCGGCGTCCTTTGTCTGAACGTCTCCCCAAGCTTCGCGGAATGCGAGTTCAAGGAGAATTTTGCCTGCGCCTTCGCCGGAACCTGCCTGGGCGGCGCGATGCGGAACGTCCGCTCCCATCCGGTTCTTGCGAACTGCACGTTCACCGGCAACGTCGTCGCGGGCGCCGACGGACAGTACTGGGGCGGGGCCATCGCCAATTCCGACAGCAGCCCCACGCTGACCGGATGCCGGTTCCAGGCGAATCTGGCCATACGATCGAGAGGAGGAGCGATCTTCAATTCGGACAAGAGCAATCCGGTGCTCTCGGAATGCACGTTCGAGTCAAACATGGCCGACTACGGCGGCGCGATCTACAACAGCGACTCCAGCAGCCCCACCGTGGCCCGCTGCCTCTTCATGGGCAATCAGGCCAGCCACGGCCGGGGCGGCGCGATGCTCCTGGGAGGATATTGCACCTCTGCGGTCATCGAATCGCGATTCATCGCCAATATCGCCGCCACCGAAGGCGGAGCCCTCAGCGGAGCCGGGCAGCCGGTGTTCTCCAACTGCCTGTTTCTTGCCAACGCCGCACACAATGGGGCCGTGGTCTTCGTCGAACAGCTCGGCGAGATCACCTTCCTCAACTGCACCATGACGGGCAATGCGGCCAGTCAGAATGGCGGAGCCATCTTCGGGCAGAACAGCACCACCCGAGCCACCAACTGCATCCTGTGGGGAGACACACCCCAGGAGGTCTATTTGGAAAACGGCTCGGCGGAGATCACCTACAGCGACATCCAGGGCGTGTGGGCCGGCGAGGGGAACATTCACAGCGATCCTCGCTTCCTTGATCCGGCCGGTGCGGACGGCGCCGCCGGCACGGCCGACGACGATCTGAAGCTCTCCATGGGCTCCCCCTGTCTGGACGCGGGCGACAACGACGCGGTTCCCGAGTCGACGACCAGGGATCTTGACGGCAAGTCCCGGATCGCCAACGGACGGGTCGATCTGGGCGCCTATGAATTCAACGGACCTTTCTGCTACTACGTGGACGCAGCCACGGGAAATGACCTCAACGGGGGATGGAGCCCCCGGGAGGCGTTTGCCACGATCCAGAAAGGCATCAACACCGCCCGGGACGGGTACACGGTGTTCGTGACGCCGGGCCTTTACCATGAGAGCATCGATTTTCGGGGCAAGGCCGTCACCGTGGCGGGCCTCAACGGGGCGCCGACAATCGAATCGCCCGACGAGTACGCCGTCTCGTGCTACTCGGCTGAGGGGCCGGGCAGCGTTCTGAAGAACTTCGTGATTGTCCACAGCGACGTCGGAATCTTCATCGCCGGCAGTTCTCCGACGATCCGGAACGTCACCATTGCCGGCAACGATTTCGGGATCGCCGCGTATGCCGGGGCCAAACCCGTCATCACCAACTGCATTCTCTGGGACAATCGCGACGGCGATCTCTTCGGATGCACAGCGAAGTTCAGTTGCATCCAACAGGGGCTTGAGGGCCGAGGGAACATCAGTGAGGACCCGCTGTTCGCCGACACGACAGCCGGGGACTACCACCTCATGTCGGAGAAAGGACGCTATGTCTCGGCGTACGGGCTGTGGGCCTTTGACACTCGGACCAGCCCGTGTATCGACGCAGGGGACCCGGAGGACGACGTCTCGGCGGAGCGGACGCCCAACGGAGCCCGAATCAACATGGGGGCGTTCGGCGGAACGCCCCAGGCAAGCATGAGCCGCTGGCAACTGGCCGGCGACCTTGATCAGGACGGCGTCGTGGATTTCCGCGATCTGGCCATCCTGGCTGAAAACTGGCTGAACGGACTGCAAACAACTCCTCCTCCTTAGAAGAGGGACGAGTCCGGAGCGGCGGACCGGACTTGGTCCCACCACACAGCAGCGGGATCGCTTCGCGAAGGGAGCGGTCCCGCTCGCTTTTTGCACTCGGCCGGATGCCCCGTCGAACCTATCCGGTCCCCAGGAGTCCCGCGGAAAACGCGGGGACCATCGGCACAACCCGCGGGTTCGCACGAAAAGACTCCGGTTCCCCTGTCGCCCGCGCACGATTTCCGAAAAGGAATCACCACTATGGGGTTGACGCCCCCCCCTGCTCTGGACTATGATACATAAGACGGTGAGCAGGGTGTAGTGTGTGGGTACCAGGATGACGACATGTGCGCAGGCGAAGCTGTTCGATTCGCACGGTCGGAGGTTTGTGTACAGGGGAGAGTCCGGGAGTGGATTTACTCTAGTTGAGCTCTTGGTTGTCTTGAGTGTCATATCCATCCTGATGGCGATCCTTATTCCGGCCCTGGGGAAGGTGCGCCAGCAGGCAAGACGCCTGATCAGCCAGGGCAACATGCGAGAAATTGTCACCGCGGCCAACTGCTTCGCCGACGACAACCGCGGGCTGTACCCCCCCTCAGTCGCGACGATCGGCATCGGAGACAACTGGAATTGGCAGGAGCCCACCTATTTGACGGCCTATTCCCGCCGAATCAAGTCCGTCCACCGTTCCGTCAGCGCGTACCTGCACGACTACATTTCCGATGCCTCCACCATGGTCTGTCCGTGCGCCCCGTGGAAGTACAAGTACCTGCAGGAGGCCTGGGACGCCGGCGACTCCTGGAACAACCCGGACATCGGAGCCATGCCCAGCCCCATGGTCGGAACCTATTGCCTCTACTGGAATTACACGGGCTACCTGAGCGAGGAAAAGGGATTGTTCCAAGGCCCGCGCGGTCCGGCCCGTGGCGTCAGAGAGGGGCGGATCCTCGTGTCCGACTACGTCGGCTATAACCATTTTCGCAGTCCCGGCTCCTACGGAAGCTGCGAACAGTTCCGCGATGCAGGCGTCACCGAGGGCAGCGACGTCTCGTCATCATTCTGGTCCCGCCCCGGCGAACTCACCTGCGACGAACTGACCTCACTGGACATCAAACCCAACGCCGGTTACACGGACGGCCACGTCGAATCCTTCTCGCTGGACGACACTGCGCCCATGCGGGTCATTCGATGGCGGGACACCGGCCAGCCTTATGAAGACAATTTCCCTATGTCCCCCGGCCTGTTCTACCTGCCCCGCCTTGGGGTGCGTTGACGCCGGACGCCTTCGCCATCGGCGGCAGTTTCACGGAATTCCCCGGGCCCCGTTTCGCTTGGCCCGTTCCCCGCTTGAAAACCATCCGGCCGAGAGCTATAGTTGCTGCTTTCGCACGCAGCGTGGTGCGAGCGGTGATGATAGGCAGAAAGCAAAGGATTGACCGTTGAATCAGAACCATGTAGTTCAAATCGCGTCGGAACTGTCCTTGAATCCCCGACAGGTGCTCGCCACGGCCGAACTGCTCGAAGGCGGCGCCACAGTCCCGTTCATCGCGCGATACCGCAAAGAAGTGACCGGCAGCCTGGACGAAGTCGCCATCATGGCCATCCGGACCCGCCTGACGCAGCTCGCCGAGCTCGACGCCCGGCGGGAAACGATCCTCGCCTCCCTCCAGGAGCGCGGACTGCTCACCGACGAGCTCAAGGACAAGATCGCGCAGGCCCAGACCCAGACCGAGCTGGAGGACATCTACCTGCCCTACCGGCCCAAACGCCGCACCCGGGCGACCATCGCGAAGGAGAAAGGCCTGGAGCCCCTGGCCCGGCTCATCTTCGCGCAGGACCCCGCCACCGACCCGGCCGCCCAGGCCGCCGACTTCGTCAACGAGGAAAAGGGCGTCGAATCCGTCGAGGCCGCGCTGGCCGGGGCCAAGGACATCATCGCCGAGTGGGTGAACGAGGACCAGACGGCCCGAACCCGCATCCGCGAGCTGTTCCAGACGCAGGGCCTGTTCCGCACCAAGGTCGTCGCGGGCAAGGAGGTCGAAGGCAATAAGTTCGAGGACTACTTCGAATGGGAAGAGCCCGTCGCCAAGGCCCCCTCGCACCGGATCCTGGCCATGCGGCGAGGCGCCCGCGAGGGGATTCTGCGAATGCAGGTGGTCGCGCCGGAGGAGGAGGCGGTTCGAATGCTCGAAGTCCTGTTCGTCAAGGGCCCCTCGCCCTGCTCGACCCTGGTCCAGGAGGCCGCCGTCGACGGCTACAAGCGTCTGATGGCCCCCTCCATGGAGACCGAGATCCTCATGGAGACCAAGGAGCGGGCCGACAAGGAGGCCATCAAGGTCTTCGCCGAGAACCTCAGAGAACTGCTCTTGGCCTCCCCTTTGGGCCGCAAGAACATCATGGCCCTGGACCCCGGCTTCCGCACCGGATGCAAGGTCGTCTGCCTGGACAAGCAGGGACAGATGAAGTACCACGACGTGGTCTACCTGCACCACATCGAGAGCCCGTCCTCGCCGGACGCCGTCAAGATCACGGCTCTGTGCCAGCGGTTCGAGATCGAGGCGATCGCCATCGGCAACGGCACCGCCAGCCGGGAGACCGAGGCGTTCATCCGCAGCCTGGAGCTGCCCCGCAGCATCCCGGTGATCATGGTCAACGAGAGCGGCGCGTCCGTCTATTCGGCCTCCGACGTCGCACGCGAGGAGTTCCCCGATTACGACGTCACCGTCCGCGGGGCGGTCTCTATCGGGCGAAGACTCATGGACCCGCTGGCCGAGCTGGTCAAGATCGATCCGAAATCCATCGGCGTCGGCCAATACCAGCACGACGTCGATCAGCCCATGCTCAAACAGAGCCTCGACGACGTCGTCGTCAGTTGCGTCAACAGCGTCGGCGTCGAGGTCAACACCGCCAGCAAGCAACTGCTGCAATACGTCTCGGGGCTCGGCCCGCAACTGGCGCAGAACATCATCGCGTATCGCAACGAGCACGGCCCCTTCCGTTCGCGTGAGGAACTCAAGGAAGTCCCCCGCCTGGGGGCCAAGGCCTTCGAGCAGGCCGCGGGCTTCCTGCGAATCCAGGACGCAACCAACCCGCTGGACGCCAGCGCGGTGCATCCCGAGAGCTATCACGTCGTCGATGCGATGGCCACCAACGCCGGCTGCTCCGTCGCCGACCTGATGAGGGACGACTCGCTGCGCAGGAAGATCCGCCTGGAGAACTACGTCACCGACACGATCGGCCTGCCCACGCTGACGGACATCATGCAGGAGCTGGCCAAGCCTGGCCGGGACCCCCGAAAGCAGTTCGAGGTCTTCAGCTTCGCTGAGGGCGTCAGAGAGATGAAGGATCTCCAGCCCGGCATGCGGCTGCCCGGCATCGTGACCAACGTCACCGCCTTCGGCGCGTTCGTCGACGTCGGCGTCCACCAGGACGGCCTGGTCCACATCAGCCAGCTCTCCGACCACTTCGTCAAAGACCCCGCCGAGGTCGTCAAGGTCCATCAGAAAGTGATGGTGACCGTCTTGGCGGTGGATCTTGCCAAGAAACGGATCAGCCTGTCGATGAAGGACCCGTCCAAGCCCGCCGCCCCGGCCAAGCCGGCTTCCGCGCCCCGACAAGGTCCGGCTGCCAAGAAGTCGGCTCCCGCCGGAAAGGCGGGCGCCGCACCCAAGACGAATTCCGGCCCCAAGCAGCCACCCTCGACTCAACCCAACTCCACCCCCGGCCCCAGCGCAGGCGGGGTGAAGCTCAAGTGGACCGAACTCTGGTGAGGGAAGAGCAAATCCGAAATCCGAAGCACGAAATCCGAAACAAATCCAAAGGGCCGAAATACAAATGACCGAAACGCTGACGCCGCAGGGACGCTCCGTTTCGGTCATTTGAGTTTTCGGTCTTGGGTTTGTTTCGGATTTCGAATTTCGAGCTTCGGATTTCCCCCTCCGGGGCCTCACCACCACAGGCAGGGGTTGCCGAAGGACTGCCAGAACCAGCGGTGTTCCATCTGGTCGAACTGCCGCCACTGGGTGTGGCCGTCCAGGAAGAGGATGTTGCCGCCCGCGGCGTGGGTGCCCTTCTTGAGGTGGTTGGACCGGTCGGTGACCTGCCACCGCGTCCAGCAACCGCCGGTAGCGCCGGCGAAATCGGCATTGTCGCGGTCCGGCCCGTTGCTGGCCGTCACGTCGGTGATCAGTTCGACGCTGCCGAGCGGCTTCTTGACCTTGACTCCGTTGACCTTCGCCGACGCCTCCACCGTGGACCGCACCCAGACCTTCGATTCCGTCGTGCTCATCGGCGGATTGGCTCGTCCCGCCTTCGTGTCGAGGAGCCAGTAGTAGCCCATGATGCGGTGGTAGTCCTTCCGCGTCGCGATGGCCGTGGGCTCGGGTCGCTCATAATTCTCCGATGTCCCGGCCGGCAGGTTCTCGCCGTACCGCCAGAAGATGATGTTGTCGCGCTGCGACCAGGAGGGGCAGTAGAAGATGTGCCGGTCGAAACCGCCGCTGGCGAGGATGATGTCGGTCGTCCAATAGGAGACGTCGAACAGCCACCGATCCACTTCATTGAGCGGCAGCTTGCCGTTGTAGTCATTGGCGTAGAGGAACAGCCCCAGCCCGGTGTTCTTCTCGTTCTGGCTGCAGACGGCACGTCGTCCCTGCTCCCGAACAGCGCTGAGGGCCGGCATCAGAATGCCCATCAGCACCGCGATGACCGCGATGACGACCAGCAACTCGATGAGGGTGAATCCCTTTCGAACGGTCATGCCGCGCATCCCTCCGGCGCGGGGCGACGGTCGCCGCTACGATCAGAAGATCGGAGCAGGCTTCTCGCCCGGCCAGCTCAACTGCCAGGTGTTGCCCTTGGGGGCGTTCTCATCGTCCTTCGGCGGATAGGGGGAAACTTCCTGAACGTGGCTGTCCACAAACACAGCGAAGCTCACGCCGTTGTTCCGGTCGGTGGAGCGAACCTTGTGGAAAGTCGCGAAACAGTCGGTGGTGCCGTTGGGCAGGGCGCGGAGGTTGTTGTCGTTGATGCCGGCGTTACTGACTCCGGGGATGGGCCATGAATTCTCTTCGCCAAAGTAGAACGTCTGAGCCGGACGTTTCACCTGGGATTCCAGCTTGAGTTTCGAGATTGCGGTTTGATACTGAGCCGGGATGTAGCCGAACCCGTCGCCGTTTAGATAGGAATTCATGGTGTACCCGTATTGCGGTTCGACCGGAATCGTTGCGCCCCGGCATACGCTGCAACTCATCTCCCGAGCGACCCTGTCGAACTGCGGGCACAAGTTGATGTCCTGGCCCTTGAGGTAAGGCCACAGGCAGCCGGCGAATTCGGGAAATCGATCGAGGTTCCTGGCGGGATTGTGCCACGTGCAGGTCTCGTTCTTCGCGTAGAGCCAGGTGAACGAATAGGGGAATTCGCCATTGTTGTCGTCGGAGTACATTCTCCCGGTCAGGCCGTAGTTCCGGAGGTTGTTCCTGCAAACCGTCAACTGCGCCTGCGCCCTGACACGCTGGAGCCCCGGCATCAGGATCGCCATCAGAATCGCAATAATGGAAATGACGACCAACAACTCGATCAGGGTGAATGCACGCTTCGTAACCATAGCAAAACTCCTACTTCTATCCTACCTCCAGATGCACACCGTAGCGACCGCTGAAGTCCATCAGCAGACCTGCTGAACCCATAGTGTACCTCAGCCAACGAATGGATGCAAGAACAAGGATGGTTAACCCGCGTAAAAAATGCGCCTGAAGGGACTCGAACCCCTAACATTCAGCTCCGTAGGCTGACGCTCTATCCAATTGAGCTACAGGCGCCCGTCGTTTGGGGAGTGTAATCGCTCGTCCCCCCCCTGTCAACTGCCAATCCCCTGCAATCTCGAAAACCCGCCCAAATCGAGGGCAACGAAGGCGTTCGGCCCGAAAAACAGGCCGGTCGATCGCGGATTCCTGGGCCTCTCGGGAGACTCCGGCGGATTCCAATAGAGAGCGGTATTCGTAAGTAACGGCGCAAAAACAACTTGCCGCGATTCTGAGAAAAACGTGAAATTTCTGAAAAGGTGGCGTTACGTCGGAGGCCTTCCCGGGCACTTATTATTGAAAACACGGATAAACACGTTTTCAAGGAACTCAAGGTAAGGTGGTGGTAAAGATGACTCTCGGCAGAACAGACAATCAAGACCCTTCGGCCCGACGCCTGGCGACAGGGGCCCCCCGGCGGAAAACCACCCGCCGGCAACCCCGAGCTGCCGTCCCCGCTTCTCCGAGAAGCTGCAGCTTCCAGCGTCCAGCCGGTTACCCGATGCCGGGAATCATCGCCAAGGATGCGACACCCACGAAAAGAACACAGATGTCCTGCGACTTACCCTCTCTTACACCCGACGCAGGCGCTGGCGTACGACACACACCAACACCACTATCGCTTCCCTGACAAACAGCAGCTCTCTATCACCTGCCTCCACCAAATGCCGAGCCCCGCCCACCCGAGCGGGGCTCGGCGTTTGTAGGCGAAGCGCAACCGCCGGTCCGGATCTCGACGGCAGGCATGACCCGACCGGGTGCGTGCGATTTCCGTTGAATCCCCGTCCCAGGCCCGTAGAATAGGGAGACTGCACGAACGCATGTCCTTTTGAAGGGTGAAATGATGAAACGCTTCGCAGGGAAGTTCGCGACGATCGTAGCCGCGATGGCGGTTCTGGGGGGCTGCAAGAGCACCTATTACTCGACGATGGAGAAGCTGGGCTACCACAAACGGGATCTGCTGGTCAACCGTGTGCAGGACGCCCGGGACGCACAGGAGCAGGCCAAGAAACAGTTCGAATCCGCATTGGAGCAATTCACCGCCGTGGTGGGCTTCGAAGGTGGTGAGCTTGAGAAAACCTACAACCGGCTCAAGACCGAGTTCGAGCACAGCCAAGAGAAGGCCAAGGCCGTCCACAAGAGGATCCAGGACGTCCAGGAGGTCGCCAAGGCCTTGTTCCGCGAGTGGGAGAGGGAGCTGGACGACTACACCAATCCCAACCTCAAGAACCTCAGCCAGGAACGGCTCAAGCAGACCCAGGAACGCTACGCCCGCCTGATCGAGACGATGCAGCGGGCCGAGGCCCGGATCGATCCCGTCCTGGCCGCCTTCAGCGACCAAGTGCTGTTCCTCAAGCACAACCTCAACGCCCAGGCCATCGCCTCCCTGGAGAGCGAACTTGTTTCCGTCAAGACCGACGTCTCGGCCCTGCTGACGGCGATGGAGGCTTCCATTGCCGAGGCGAACGACTTCATCAAGGCGATGAGCCAGGAGTAGAAGAAAGCACGAAATTCGAAGCTCGAAATCCGAAACGAGCGCGAATGATCCAAACTCAAAGGCTCTAAACGGGCCTTCGCAGCCGCTGGAGCGTTTCGGTCATTTTGAGTCCGGTGCTTTGGATTTGTTTCGAATCTACGTTCCCGCCAGGGGCGGGGGCGAAATTCGGATTCCGAGCTTTCGTCTTCTTACTTCCCTGGGATCTCCGCCTCGATCTCCACAGTGATCTGCCCAGCGATCGCCAGATTCACCGGCAGCCCCCTGTCCGGGCCAATGAGGAAGTTCTTCACGTTGTAGGACAGTTCGACCGCCTTGTCCTCGCCGGAAGCGTTGAGCTTCACCCGGATGACGCCGTTGGGCGGCAGCGTCAGTTCTTTGGGGCCCATCCGGCCCGCCCGCTCCAGTTCGAGCGGCAGATCCGAGCCGTTGCGGAGAGCGAATCGAACCACCTTGCCCTCGCGCTCGATGTCGGTGATCTTCACGATGGCATGAAAGAGGGCCTCCACGTACTCCTGGCGGCCGATGATCTGATTCTGGAACCAGATGGCTGTGCGGCCGGCCTCCAACGCGTCCTTGATCGCCGGGACGCTCCTGTCCTGGGCAAAGACCAGAGTCATCGGGCGGTGCTTTTCCGCGGTCGATTGCTGAACCAGCGACGGAGCGTGGATGTCCGAATTGGCCATGAACGTCAGGTTCTTGTCGAGGGCCCACTGATGCACGCTGGCCGAGTAGGTCTCACCATTGACGACCTCGATGCCACGCATGTACTTCTTTTCATAGAGCGTGGTGTGGATGTCGAACCAGCCCTTGTGCTCGGGCTTCCAGTCCGGGTGATTCCACCAGATGAACGCCCCCTGCTTGTCCGCAGCGGCCATGCAGTCCAGCAGGTCCTTCGTGTCGAGCGGATTGACGTCGTCGAGGAAGATGGCGTTGAAGTGCCCCGGCGGCGTGTCGCGCGTGATCTCAGCGCCCTTGATCAGCAGAATGCCTCGTTCCTTGGCCAGGGGCAGCGCGATCTCGTACGGCCGGTTGTGGTTGGTCGGAATATCCTGCTTGTGCGGCTGGTACTCGATGTGGTCGGTGATCGAGATCGCATCGAGGCCCTCGCGGTAGGCCTCCTCCACGCGGACGGTCGGCCAGACGTTCCCGTCGGAAAACACCGTGTGCATGTGAAAATCGCACTTGAGCGTCTTGTAGCCCAGGATGTCCGGGATTCGGATCTCCTGGCGGACCTGGGCGAACAGCCCGCTCGCACAGAACAAAACGATGATTGCCGCGACAGTCCGTATGATGCATTTCGAACGCCTCATTGCGAAACCCTTTCTTCAAACCCAAACCTCGTTGCAACACCAGGGGCATCCCATTCCATCGTCGAAATATCATGCCAGGCGACGGCCCGCAAGTTAATTGTTCGTTATGATCTTCCGCCCCCGCGCGGAAACCAGCCTCTGAGCGTCTCCAGCAGGTTCGGATCCTGGGCGTTGCCGCCGACCGCATGGACGCCCCAGGCGCCGCCGCCGATGGCGTAGTATCCGAACGCCGCTCCGCCCAAGGCGATGCCGCCGATCGCAAGTCCCCCGACGGCCAACAGCGCCCCGATCGCCACGCCGCCGAAAGCGACCGCTCCGAACGACAGCCCCCCAAAGCTCAAAATCCCGAACGCGGCCCCGCCCATCGCGACGCCTCCGACGGCCACGGGACCGATCGCGATGATGCCCTTGGCGACCCGGATCCTGCCTGTGGCGGGATCGATCCCCTGCCCGCTGACGATGTGCAGAAGGGGCAGGCCGAACAGCTCACGCTCCGAGCGGTACTCGTATCCCCACCTTCGCATCGGACACCCACAGTGCGGACACGCCATCGCCTGATCGGAGATCTCTCGTTCACACTCGGGACAATTCACAATCGCCATGGTCGTTCTCCCTTTTGCATTTCGCCATCGCCTTTTGCAGACTGTCACTTGAGCTTGTCGAGCCATCGACGCTGCGCTTGGTCGGCCTCGCGGATGTGCTCCTCGTGCGTCTGAAGCTCGAATTCCCTCAGGATCTCCGCCACTCGGACATCCGCGTCCAGGCTCTCGATGATCGTCCACTCCTCCTCGTGGAACGTTCGAATGCGGACCTTCCGCCCGTACTTGGCCTCGATCTCCCGGAACCGGTTGCAGAACGGCCAGGAATGCAGGAAGGCCTTCTCCAGGTTCACCGGCGCACAGACCCACGTGGCATACTGCCCCGTGCAGGCGAGCGTCTGGCCGTCGATGTCGCAGATCTTGGTGGCGCCCTTGCGCGTGCTGGAGACGACGCAGTATTTGTTCTGCCAGGCGTGCGTGTTGACCATGGAGCCGCCGCCGAAGGCCGAGGGCCAGAACACCAGTTCCGCCCCGCCTTCGCGGAGCTTCCGCCAGCCGTCGTACCACTCGATGTCGAAGCAGATCTGCGCCCCCAGGACGCCGATGTCCGTCTTGAAAACCGGCGGCTGCGGACTGCCCGGCATGACGCCGCCCTCGATCTCGTCGACCGTCGGGTGCATCTTGCGATACTGGCCTACGTACTGGCCGTTGCGGTCGATGAAGACGGCCGCATTGTAGGACCGGCCGTTCTCGACGGTGTAGATCGGGCAGACCACGTGACATTTGTGCCTGGCCGCGAAGTCCGCGAAGGGCTTGGAGAAACGCCCGATAGGCTCTTCCGACGTCTCGGAAACGGACGGACGGCCCGAGGACAGGTTCACAAAGGGAAATGCCTCCGGCAGACAGATGATGTCCGGCTCGAACGGCAGGACCTCCGCCATCCTCGCCAGGACCTTGCGGGTCATCTCCTCGACGGTCCCGGCAGTCAGGCCGTTCTGCGAAACGCTCGCGATCCACACCTCCCGGGGCAGGCGAGCCCCCCGCCGAACCGGCCCAGCGGCCGGCGGCGCCTCCCCCACGGCCATGGACGCGGTCGCAGCGCCGATTCCCAGGCCAACCGATGCCGTCTGCATGAAACCCCGTCGCGTCAGTTCGCTTCCGCAGTCCGCCATCGCAACTCTCCTTTCACTTCAAGAAATCAGGCAGATAGTCACTGCCACCCGGTGCTCCTTCGACCCGCTTCTCCTCCTGTCGCCGCCGAGCCCGCTCTTCGTTCAGAGCCAAATACGAACCGCTGACGATGCGGTCCTCCCTGCCCTGCCCGGCGACGACCCGGATCGCGCTGCCGGCCAGGACGTGCCTGCTCTTGACGTTGATGCCCCGGCATCGCATCTGGCACAGGCCGCAGCCAACGCACCGGTCCTCCCGCACGATCGGAGCCAGGTAACCGCTGCCCTCGACCGGCAGACCGTTCTCATCGACCTGGCCGCCGACGCGGATGAACTCGATGGCATTGTACCCCGCCATCCGGCACTCATCCACACACAACTGGCACGCCTCCCGGCCCGCGTGCGGCAGACAGATCCCGTGGTCGATCTGCGCCAGGCCGATGCGAGCGGCCCGTTTCTCCTCAAGATCCAGGGCCCTCACCGCCCCGGTCGGGCAGACCTGCCCACAATTGTTGCAGCTCGGCTCGCAGCCCGACCAGTCCGCGACCACCTTCGGCGTCCAGAGAGCGTTGAATCCGTGTTCGAAGCCCGCCGGCTGCAAGACGTTGTTGGGACAGAC
>JAAYVJ010000302.1 GCA_012517265.1 Planctomycetota bacterium
TATCTGTACCAGTACCTCAGGAAACAGGGCTTCTTCGAGGCGATCCGGTGATGCGAGACCTCGACGAGCTGTTCGAAGCGCTGAAGCGATCGCAGTTCCGCAGCCGGTTCAAGCTCGGCGTTCGCGAGGCGGCGTATCTTCGCCAGAAAGGCTTGGAGACGATCCTGGAGCACGCGACGGACTTCGTCGCCCAGCGGCTGGCCCCGGCGGAGCCCGCCAACGACGGCAAGCAGACCCCCCTGAGGAACCATCCGGTCTTCATCGCCCAGCACGCGACCGCGACCTGCTGCCGCGGCTGTCTGGAGAAATGGCACGGGATTCCTAAAGGTCACGCGTTATCCGACCGAGAAGTCCTGTACGTGGTGGCCGTCATCCGGCGATGGCTCTGTTCGCAGCAGCCGGAAGGGCCGCAATAGGGCGGTTCCGACAACCGCGTCCGGAAAAAACCATTGCCCCAATAGAACGGCGACACTATAGTGATGGCCGATCAGCAAGGCTCCATGAGAAACGAAGTTGGGTAGCGACATGACGGAACGGAATCCGAAAATCGTGGTCATCGGCAGCACCTACATCGACCTGGCGGTGAAATGCACCCACATCCCCGCGCCGGGCCAAGCCACCAACGGTTCCTCCCTGGCCTGCACCCTCGCGGGCCCCGGCCCGGTCCAGGCCGTGCAGGCGGCCCTGTGCCGCTGTGAGGTCTCTCTCATCAGCAAGGTCGGCGGCGACGCCTTCGCCCAGATGGCTCTCAAGAGCCTGGCTGAGTACAAGGTGGACACCGAATACGTGTTCTTCGCCGAGGCCAAGGCCACCGGCGTCATCGTCACGCTGGTCAACGCCGAGGGCGAGAACGCCATCTGCCATTACACCGGCGCCAACTGCGCCCTGCAGCCCGCGGATATCCAACTGGCCGAGGAGCGAATCGCCCAAGCGGACGTCTGCCTGATCCACGGCTGTTTGCCTCAGGAGGCGATTGCGGCGGCCATCCGGTGCGCCGATCTTCACGGGACGCGGGTGATCCTCAACCCCGCCCGGCCGATCGAGCAGGCGGACATGCACGGCGTGGACCTGCCTTCGGACTACTTCACGGCGGACGTCCTGGTGGCCAACCTGGAGAAGGCCGCCGAGATCGCGGACCAATCCGGCGCGCATCTGCGAACGGCCAAGATCATCGGCTCGGACCTGATCGCCCGCGGGGCCCAGTGCGCCGTGATCACGATGGGCCGTCGCGGCTGCGTGGTCGTGGACCGCAGCGGAGCCGATCACGTCCCGGGCTTCGAAGTGGATTGGGTGGACCGCACCGGCAGCGGAGACGCGTTCGCCGGAGCGCTGGCCGCCTATTGCGGGGTCAAGCCCGACGTTCGCCAGGCGGTCAAGTTCGCCTCCGCCGCCGGGGCGCTGGCCTGCACCAAGTTCGGCGCGATCGAAGCCCTGCCCTCCAAGGCCGACATCATCCAGCTCCTCCAGAACGAAGACATCGACCTGCTCCACAACAGCCAGTAGTGGTTCGTGACCCGCGTCTCAGGGCCCATGACTTGTGGCCGGATCACGCGGCACGTATCGCCAGAGACGAGCTAATAGTCCTTGAACCTCCGCATCCACGCCGGCCACTGCTCCGGCTGCACCCCGCCGGCCTTCGTCCACGGCCCGCTCGTATCGTACTCCTTGTGCCACTTGAGCGTCCAAAGCTCTTTCAGACCCACCCCGCGCACCGACCAGTCCAAGAACAACATCTTGATTCCCTCGCCATGACGTTGTATGCAGAGAGGCGACACGCGATTTCCATAATAAGAGGAGCTGGTATCCGGCTCGGGGGGTGCCGTGAACGGCTGCTTGGGCGGTGGATCCAAGTGAAGAAGTCCCGCCACCCGCTGGGCGCAATCGAAGAGCAGCGGCACCCGCGAGGGCCCCTTGACATCCGGGGTGAGACACATGGGCTTCCATGGGCTTGCCTCGTCGTAACACAACCACCCGTTCCAGCCGTAGCTGGCGTATCCTAACACGCTACGTTTCTCCGGTGGCGCCGCAGGGTCCACTCGTCCGAAGGCATACGCATGAAACGCATCCCCCCAAGGAACGGAAGGACCCGCCAACGGCATCGGGGCGGAAGGACAAAGCAGCAGTCCGGGATCCAAGAGGAGTTCCCTGTACCAGAAGGGAAGCCACCAACCACCGGGCGACGCGGCTCTCGCCGAACTGACGTGCTCCTGTGTGTAGATTGCCGACTGCAGACCCAGCTCGCGCAGCCTCGACTGGCAGACGACGCCTTTGGCCTGTTTCCGCACCCGCTGGAGCGTCGGCAGCAGGATCGCCATCAGCAGTGCGACGATGGAGATCACCACGAGCAGTTCGATGAGGGTGAACGCCCTGCGAGAGTGGTTTCGAGCGAGGCATAGCCGGACTATCCCTTTACCGCTCATGGTTTCTCCCTGCCAATAGACCTTGATCCATTTTACCCCCCCCCCGCGCTGCGATGCAAGCAAAAGATGTGAAATTCGTCGGCGGCGCCCGATGCGCAACTAGATTTCGCGGGGCATGATGGTCAGTACGGCCTGTTCCTCGGTCAGGCCTTTACGGCGTAGTACAGCTTCCGCAAGAGCCGGCCGTGTTCGCGGATGTCGTGGCTTCGCTCGGCGATGAACGCATCGACGGCGCGGGTTGCGCCGCGGTATTCATCGTTTTCGTAGTCGTCGAAGACGCAGGATCCGCCCGGCGACAGGCGGGGCCACACCGTCCGGGCCGCGTAGAGCATGCTGTCGTGCAGATCGCAGTCGATGAATGCGAAACAGAAGGGGCCGTCGAGCGCGCCGAGCGTCTCCTGGAAAAGCCCCTGGACCAGGACGACCTGATCCGCCACGTCGAGGCGCTCGAGCTTGCGGCGAACGTACTGGAGATCGGTTTCCTTGAAGGAATGGCGGCGTGTCGCGTCGCCAACTTCCTGCTCCCGCCGGATCTCGTGCGGATCGAATCCCGCGAAGGTGTCGCAGGCGTAGATGCGTTTGGGAAGCCGCCGCGTCTTCAACAGCCGGGCCATGAGGACGGTCGTACCGCAGAGGAAGCACCCGCACTCGATGACGTCGCCCGCGAAACCAAGCGAAGCCTCCAGCCTGGCGATCAGGGCCTGCACTTCATCCGGCGTCAGGCTCCCCTCGTACTGCACACGCTCCGTGGCGTAGAGCGAGGGAAACCGCAGGAGAATCCCGCGTCTTAGCCGCAGTCGCCACGGCAGGGGAAGACACCGACCCAAACGCGCCAGGACGCCCA
>JAAYVJ010000303.1 GCA_012517265.1 Planctomycetota bacterium
ACTGATCGAGGAGTACTCCGACGTCTGGAAGTTCGAGGGCCCTGCGTTCCACGCCTGGGCGACGAAGTACTTCCCGGACTTGGCGCCCGTTCACCGGTTCTGGTCCGAGCGAACCGGCTCGCATCTCTACACGATCGACCAGGTCGAGAAGAACGCGCTTCTGGCTGTCCCCTATACCTGGACCTACGAAGGGGTGGCTTTCTACGCCTATCCCAAAGGCCGCCAGTCCGATGACAGTCTGCCCGTCTATCGGTTCTGGAATCGCTCGAACAATTCACACCTCTACACGATCGACCCGCACGAAGCCCAGAGGCTTCTCACGCAGCACGACGACACGTTCCTCTTTGAGGGCGTCGCCTTCCACGCGTACAAATGACGCTCCGGCCCGAAGGTTGTTGGCTGCTGCAATCGATCTGGACACTTGTGCGTCGAACGCTCCGGCGGTAGAGTGGCCGGCGACGGGATCGTTTTTCCGATAGTCTTCATCGCCGGCATATGCGAAGGAGGTAGACGCCATGGCCCAGCAACCACGTGGGGTGTCGCGACGGACTGTTCTAAAGGGCTCTCTGGCCGGGGTCGCGCTGGCCGCTGCGGGTGTTCGTGCTTCGGGCGAATCAGGGCCGGACAAGCGTCTGCGGCTGGGCGGACCGGTCTTCGAGAAGCACCAGGACGCGGAGGGCTGGGCCGAGGCGGTTCGCCGTCTCGGGTATCGGGCCGCCTACTGCCCGCTCGGGCCCACGGCCTCCGACGACGAAGTCCGGGCCTATGAAGACGCCGCCCGAAAGGCGGACATCGTCATCGCGGAAGTGGGGGCCTGGAGCAATCCGATCAGCCCCGACGAGGCGACGCGGAAGGCCGCGTTGGAGAAATGCCGCACGAACTTGGCCCTGGCCGACCGGATCGGCGCCCGATGCTGCGTGAACATCGCCGGCTCGCTCAGCGACGTTTGGGACGGACCCGCGGCGGCCAACTTCACGCAGGAGGCGTTCGATCTGATCGTGGAGACGACCCGCTCGATCATCGACGCGGTCAAGCCGACCAGAACGTACTTCGCTCTTGAGACGATGCCCTGGGCGTACCCCGATTCGCCGGACTGCTATCTCCGGCTCTTCAAGGCGATCGACCGCAAGGGCTTCGCCGTGCACCTGGATCCGGTCAACCTGGTGTGCAGCCCGCAGCGGTACTACGGCAACGGCGACCTGATCCGCGAATGCTTCGAAAAGCTCGGGCCGTACATCCGCAGTTGCCACGCCAAGGATATTCTCCTGCAGACCAAGCTGACCACGCACCTCGACGAGGTCCGCCCGGGCACCGGGGGACTGGACTACGCTGTGTTTCTGAAGGAACTGAGCCGATTCCCCGGCACGCCGTTGATGATCGAGCATCTACCGAATGCCGAGGAGTACCGCCAGGCGGCCGAGCACATCCGCGGCGTCGCCAAAGGCCTCGGGATTTTCGACTTGTCATAACGACACGGCGTCGGCGTGTAGGGTGGGCTGAGAGCCCACCCTACGAGAACCGCCAGACACGTCACTTGCCCGGTGCGGGTCTGTCCGCCGGGACGGAGGTTCCCCGGTGGACGGCTCGTCTGCCGTAGCGGTCGCGGATCTTGTCCACGATCCGGTCGAGCTTCTTGAGCTTCTCCTGCTGCGGGTCCACGAAGAGCAGTTGCTGGCCCGCTCGCTCGTCCTCCAGGCCCGAGGCGCCGAAGCCCAGCAGTCGCAACGGCCCGCCGGAGCGGCTGTGCCACCGCCGAAAGACCCGCTCCGCCGTCTCCCAGAGCAGGCTCGTCACGTTCGTGCCCTCGGGCAGCGTCTCGCTGCGGGTCACAGTGCGGAAGTCCCCGTAGCGGAGCTTCAGCGTGACGGTTCTGGCCTTGAGCTTCTCCCGCCGCAGACGCCAGGCGACCTCTTCGACCTGCTCCATCAGCACGCTCAGGAGGACCTCGCCGTCGCCGATGTCCGTGGCGAACGTCTGCTCACTCGAAAGGCTCTTGCACTGGCGGTCCGGCTCGACCTTGCGGTCGTCCTGGCCGTGAGCCAGTTGCAGCAATTCTTCGGCGGCGTTGCCCAGGATCGGCCGGAGCTGCGCCGCGGTCTTGGCGCGAAGCTGTCCGATCGTCTGGATGCCGCGAAGGTACAACGCTTTCTCCGTCACCTTGCCGACGCCCCAGATCCGGCCCACGGGCAGCGGGTCGAGCGTTTCCTGTTTGTTCTCCTCCGTGATGACGACGAATCCGTCGGGCTTTCGCAGGTCGGAAGCGAGCTTGGCGAGGAATTTGTTCGACGCCAGGCCGACTGAGGCCGTCAGGTGGGTTTGCTCCTTGATGCGGGTCTTGATGGCTCGTCCGATCGCCTCGGCGGGCCCGAACAGGTTCTCGCTGTCTGTCACGTCGAGGAACGCCTCGTCGAGCGAGATCGGCTCCACGAGCGGCGTGTAGCTCTCGAAGATCTGGCGAATGGTCTGGGAGATCTCCGCATAGCGGTCCATGCGGCCGGGCACGAGGATCGCCTGCGGGCACAACCGCAACGCTTGGGCGGTGGGCATCGCGCTGTGCACGCCGAACGGGCGGACCTCATACGACGCGGCGCTGACCACGCCTCGGCTCCCGGGATCGCCGCCCACGATGACGGGTTTGCCTCGCAGCTCCGGATGGTCGAGCTGCTCGACGGACGCGTAGAAGGCGTCCATATCCACGTGAATGATCCGTCGCAGTCGTGCCATAGCGTTCCTGATCGATCTCGGTGGGCCGAATGCGGCCGCCACAGACGCGATTATAGATCCTCCGCAGTCGGCAGGCAAGCCGGGGGGAAAGGCAGGCAAACCCGCCGGCGACGGGGTCGTAGTATTCCCGAGGGGTTTGAGATGGCAGATTCGATGCATGAATGGAATGAAACGCGACGAGTTTGTCGATATCATATTCATCGGCGACTGCGGGTTCCGGACGGCCGACTCGCTCCGCAGTCAGCGGCGGTTCGGCCATAGACTTGTGAGCCAGGCATTGAACGACAACGAGAATCGAAACATCGAGAGGATCCGCGAGCGGATCAAGGAGTTTCCCACCGGTCCCGGCGTGTACTTCATGAAGGGCGTCGACGACGTCGTGCTCTACATCGGCAAGGCCAAGAGCCTGCGGTCCCGCGTCGCCAGCTACTTTCAGCCGAGCAGCAACTTGGAGGCCTCCCGCGGCCCGCACATCGCCGAGATGGTCAACAAGGTCGACCACGTCGATTATCTCGAAACCGAGAGCGAGGTCGACGCCATGCTCAAAGAGGCCCGGCTGATCAAGGACATCCGCCCGCTCTACAACACGGACCTGATGGACGACAAGACGTTCCCGTACCTGGAAATCACGGTCCGCGAGGATTTCCCCGGCGTGTACATCACCCGCAAGCCGCAGGAGAAGGGGACGCTCCTGTTCGGCCCATTCACGAACGTCCGCGATCTGCGGGGTGTCCTCGTCGAGATGCAAAAGGTCTTTCGATTCCGCACGTGCAGCCTGGAGATCGACGCCGACGACGCGAAGCGTCGCTTCTTCCGGCCCTGCCTGCTCCACAGCATCCACCAGTGCGCCGCGCCGTGCGGGGCCCGGATCGAACGGGACGAGTACCGCAGAAGCATCCGGGAACTCATCCGCTTCCTGCGGTCCAAGCGTTCGATCGTGCTGCGTCAGATGTACGAGCAGATGACCGCGGCGTCCAAGAGCCTGGAGTTCGAGAAGGCCGCGATGCTCCGCGACCGCATCCGCCTGATCGAGAGCCTGGACAAGCGGGGCACGCCGGACGAGGACGTCCAGCCGGAGGTGTTCGCCGCCGACCCGACCGAAGCCCTCGTCAAGCTGCGCGACATCCTCCAGACGCCCAACCAGATCCGCATCATCGAAGGCATGGACATCGCCACCATCGGCGGGTCCGAGTCGGTCGGTTCGCTCGTCAAGTTCATCGACGGCCGGCCCTTCAAGAACGGCTACCGGCGCTTCCGCATCAAGACGGTCCAGGGCGTCGACGATTACGCGATGATCGCGGAGGTGGTCCGCCGGCGGTATCGCTACGCCTTGCGGGGCGAGGAACTCTGGCCCGACCTGATCCTCATCGACGGCGGCCTGGGCCACCTGCACGCCGCGGAGGCCTCGCTCCAGGCCATGATCGCCGAGGCGGTCGCGGCGGGCGAGGCCGTGGAAATGCCGCACTCGAAGATGGCATCGATCGCCAAGCGGGAGGAGGACATCTACCTCCAGGGCGGCGCCGAGCCGCTCAAGCTGCCAGCCAATTCCCCGGTCCGTAAGCTCCTGCAATACGTCCGCGACGAAGCCCACCGCTTCGCCCAGCACTACCACCACATCCTCCGCGGCAAGAAGATGGTCAACGAAGGCTAAATAGTGGGCGGGCTTCGTGGGCAAAACGGAGGTTCTTCACGGAATTCCGGGGACGAACGGATGGGAATTCCGACGCTTCGCGTCGGGAGTTTGGCGCATGGGGGCCACCAGCATGGAGGGGCGTTGCACGCCCCTACGCAACAGCCGGACCCTCAAGCGAACGCTTCGTTCGCGTTCAAGCCGGATGCCGCAAAGAGACACACTCATCCGGCGTCACTGCTTCGGATGTGTCGCTCCACGGGCGCCGATGGTCCCCATTATTTCGTGAGGAACCAAAGAAAAGGGCCGCGAGTCTTGCCCGCGGCCCTGTAGACCACATCGCGTCGGTCGGAGTCACGCCGCTCTGCGTCGCCGCAGCCAGGTAACCAGGCCTGCGCCGAGGCCGCCGAGCAGTAGGGCGCCGGGGGCCGGAACCGCAGAAGGCGAGTTGCCCGAAGAGAACTGGGCCACGAAGGCCAGATCGTACGAATCCCACTGGGTCCACGGACGGGAGGTCAATGCGGAGAAGTCCGATCCGTTGTTCATGTAGACGAAGTTCCCATCGGAATACACGGCTTGTCCGGAGGCCATCATGCCGGTTCCGCTTATTCCGTCGAAGTAATCCGATGCGCTTACGAACAGCACGTACTGGGATCCGGAGGTCAGGGACAGGCCGCCGGTGTTGAACGTGAACTGCTCCCAGCCGTCTGCGCCGCCACTGTTCGTCGTACTCAGCGGCATGCTGCTCCACAGAACGGAACCGACGGCCTTGACGCCGTCCCAGGCCATCACGTAGCCCGCAAAATCGATAGAATCGCCGCCTGCGTAGTCGTCCATCCAGACGGTGAAGCTGTCCAGCACGTTGTCCCCGCCGGGCACGACGATTGTCTGGCCGTACGTCCCCGTGTCGGGCTCGCCGAACGGACTGATGCTGCCGTCAAACGGAAGCGTGCTGATGCTGGTCGTCGCTCCGGCCTGGCCGGCCAGGACCAACAGGGCGACTGTTCCTGTGATTGTCCATTGTTTCATACCGATCCTCCTTACATCAATGAAGTCATCTCTACGTCGCGACGTACGCGGACAGTCCGGGATCAACAAAACACCGCACCGAATCCAAGACCGGTCCACCGCCGTCGTCACCTACAGTGATCGCTCGACACATACTGAGCGAACGACGATGGCAAGCAGCGAGGGGGAAAGACGTGCGATACATCATCCCAACCCATGACGGCTCGCAGTATAACGGATAGTCACCAGCATGTCAAGGCGTCAAAAAGCCGAATTTGCCACTCGCCCAAGTGTCGACTCCTCTGGCAACCGGGGACCCTGGAAATCTCCGCATATCGCCTCTCCAAGGCCGCGCGAGAGTCTGACGCGATGTCTTGCCATCGTCGCTGAGGACTATCAGAGACTCGGGGATTTGCGTCTGACGTTCGTCGGCGGCACGCGGCATTCGCCGGGGTTCCGAATTGGCCATTTTGCGAATGGGGATTTACGGGGGGCGGGGCCGGAATTAAGATGACTGGCCGGTTGTGACCGCAAACGTGAAACTCCTTTCAGAAAGGATGGGTTGAAGATGTCAATGAGGACATGGCGGTTGGCGGCGGTTTTGGTCGTGGCGGCGGGGGCCATGCTGGCTCTGAGTTCGTGCAAGTGCCCGTGCGGGAAGGCCGGCAAGGACGCGAAGGCGGTTCTGGACATCGACGTCACGGCGTTCGGCAAGACGGCGGACGGGCAGGAGGTCAAGCTGTACACCCTTCGCAACGCCAACGGCGCCAGCGCGAAGATCATGACCTACGGCGCGATCGTCACGTCGCTGGAAATGCCCGACAACCAGGGCAAGATGGGCGATGTCGTGCTGGGCTACGACAATCTGGACGGGTACCTGAAGGTCAGCCCGTATTTCGGCGCGATCGTCGGCCGGTACGGCAATCGGATCGGCAAGGGGACGTTCACGCTGGACGGCGTGGCGTACTCGCTGGCCCGCAACGACAAGGAAAACCATCTGCACGGCGGGGTCAAGGGCTTCGACAAGGTGGTCTGGACGGACAAGCCGGTGTGGAAGTCCAACGCAGTGGGAGTCGAGCTGACGTACCTGAGCAAGGACGGCGACGAAGGTTACCCCGGCAATCTGAAGGCCACGGTGACCTACCTGCTGACGAACAAGAACGAGCTGCGGATCGACTACGTCGCGACGACGGACAAGGCGACGCCGGTGAATCTGACGCACCATGGGTACTTCAATCTGACCTGCGCCGACCGGGACATCCTCGGCCACGAGCTGATGCTCAACGCCAACAAATTCACGCCGGTGGACGCGGGCCTGATCCCGACGGGCGAGTTGCTGCCGGTCAAGGACACGCCGATGGACTTCACCAAGGAGACCCCGATCGGCGCCCGGATCGAAGCGGATTACGAGCAGCTCAAGGCCGGCGGCGGATACGACCACAACTGGGTGCTCAATCGCACCGGCAACGGCCTGGTCCTGGCGGCCCGCGTGGTCGAGCCGACGACCGGACGGATCATGGAAGTCTACACCACCGAGCCGGGGATCCAGTTCTACGCCGGCAACTTCCTCGACGGGACCATCGTCGGCAAGGGCGGCAAGGTGTACAAGCACCGCTGGGGCTTCTGCCTGGAGACGCAGCACTATCCGGATTCGCCGAACAAGCCGAACTTCCCGTCCACGATCCTGCGGCCGGGCGACACGTACAAGACGACCACGGTGTATCGCTTCTCGACGAAGTGACGGAGCGCAAAGCGTGCCACGTGAAGCGTGAAGCGATGTGGCATGACACGCGGCCTTGATTCGATTGAAATAAGCAGGGCTCCCGAACGTGAATTCTCGCGTTCGGGAGCCCTGTTCATTTGCGACTACTGCTGGTCCTTCACAGGCGACTTGCTCTGGCCGTCCGGGGCGCAGAACCGCCAGGAATCCAATCGGTTGACGGTCTGGACCCGGCCGTCCAGGAAGACCGCGTTGACCACGCCGTCTTCGAGATCCGACTGCCGGGCGTTGTGGAACGTGCCGAAGCTGTCCCACACCTCGTAGACGCACATGGCGGTGTCGTTGAAGGCGTAGATGTTGTAGGGCTTGGTGATCCAGAGGTTCTCTTCGCCGAAGAAGAAGAGGTTCGAGTGCCGTTTCATCGAGGTGATCTTCTTCTCGCTCAGGTAGGAGTTCATGGAGTAGCTGTAATTGGGTTTGATGGCCACGGTCGCCACGTGCTCGGGGTGAATCGGGCCGAACTCTTTGGCGATCGCGGGAAAGGACGGGCAGATGTGGATCCCTTTGCCCTTGAGATAGGGCCACATGGGGCCCGCGTACTCCCCGTGACGCTCCAGATCGTAGTCGGGATTGTGCCAGCGGCAGTAGCGATGGGGCTCGCCGTCGTACATGCGTTTGCTGTAGAAACTGGTCCAGGCGTTCGGCATCCGGTAGTCGTTGTCGTCGGCGTACAGGAAGGCCATCAGGCCGTAGGATTTGAGGTTGGCCTGGCAGCCGATGAACCTCGCCTGTTTTCGGGCTCGACCCAGGGCCGGCATCAGGACCGCCATCAATACGGCGATGATGGAGATGACGACCAGGAGTTCGATCAGGGTGAAGCCGGTGTTCCTGTGGCGGCGAGTCCTCATCTGCTTCGATTCCTCCCAAGAGACAACTCTGTCGATCGCGTCTTCTCTGTGTGTCCGGCCACAGAACGCTCCTCCCCAATCGCCTCTCGCTCCTGGCAGAGCTGCGACAGGCCGGATCATCGTCCATTGATTATGATCGAGAACAAACGACCTGTAAAGCAGGGATTCCTGGATTGGGACGCAGCCAGAGTCTACTCGCTTGGCGTTCTCAGGCGTGAAAAGCACGAAATCGGCACCTTTCTCACTTCCGCAGGTTTACACACACCGCGTCGCCCGCCGCGTTGCGGAGATAGAGCATGCCGCCGGCCAGAGCGGGAGCCGACCAGCACCGGCCGGTGAGGACTTTGGCCTTGGCCAGGGGCTTGTAGGCCTCGGGGGTGGCTTCAACGACTTGCAGCGTGCCGTTCTCCTGGAGGGCGATGAGCTTGTTTTCGGCGAGGATCAGCGAGCCCAGGCCGAGCCGGGGGCTCGTCCATCGGACTTCCCCGCTCTGCCAGTCGAGGCATTGGAGTTCCTTGTCGTCGAAGCCGTAGAGTGAGCCCTGCCACAGGACGCAGTTGCTCAGATAGGTCTTCATGTTCTTGTTGCGCCACAGGGGGGTGGGCGAGCCGGTCGCCAGGTCGAACTGGCCGCAGCCCACGCCGTGGCCGGAGGAGACGAAGAGCCTGTTGTCCTCGATGATCACGTCGGAGGCGTTCTGGTCCCAGGTGGTCTTCCAGGGGATCTTCCAGCGGACTTGCCCATCCGCGATGCCGGCGGCGACGACCTCATGGCCGCTGACGAACGCAAAGCAGGGCTGCCCATTCATCTCGAACTGGACGGGCGACGAGTAGCCCGAGTAGCCCGGCCCATTGTCCCAGAGGGGCTTGCCTGTGAGCTTGTCCAATGCCAGGCCGGCCGTGCTGACGGGCAGGATGAGCTTGTCGCCGGCGATCAGGATCGAGCCGGCGAAGCCCCACCAGGCCTGGTAGTCGGCCTCGGTGCGGACCGGCGGCTCAAACCTGGCCGACCAGATCACGGCCCCGGTCTCGGCGTTCAGGCAGAAGCAGTGGCCGAACTTGCTGAGGGTGTAGACTCGCCCGTCCTCGACCGCAGGGGTCGCCATCGGGCCGCCCTCGTAGGCTTTGGGATCGAGTCGGCAGGCGTATGAGTGCTTCCACAACTCCTTGCCTGTTCCGGCGTCCAGGCAGTAGATGGTGTCGGTTTCCTCGCGGTTGCCCATCGTGTAGGCTCGGCCGCCGGCGACGGCGATGCAGGAAAAGCCTGTTCCGACCGAGGCCTTCCACAGCACCTCGGGCCCCTCGGCAGGCCATTGCCAGTTCAGGCCTGCTTCAGACGAAATTCCGTTTCGGGCGGGGCCTCGCCAGCCGGGCCAGTCGCCGGCTATGGCTGGAAATGCGGTCAGGACTGCGATGGCTACTGCGAAGCTACACGTTCTCATTCCCGATCTCCGGTGAATTCCTGCTGCACGTCGGTGGATCATGACCACGGGATGGCGGGATGTCAAGGCATGCCGGACAGGGGGTGGACCGCCGTCCTGTAAACCTCCGTCCACAAATGGGTTATCGGGGTTTGGGAAGTCGAGGAATTGTGCGAGATCCTGATCCGGTGGCTCAGCCTGTCGGAAAGCCGCGGATTCCTGAAACAGCAGGCGGGTCCCTGCGTCTTATTCGTGAAGGGCTAATGATCCAATGGTGCAAGGGCGGTGCAAGACCATGGCGACAATCGAGAAGACCCAAGGCGACGGTGTCGAAGCAGCGACGGGGCCAAAGGCGGAGGGGGCCCCGCCGGCCGTCGATCCCGATCAACTGATTGCCAAGCTGCACGAGGGTTGCGCCAGGCTCAAGCGGCAGGTGCACCAGGTGATCGTGGGGCAGGACGAGGTGATCGACTCGGTCGTCTGCTGCATGCTCGCGGGGGGGCACTGCATCGTCCAGGGCGTGCCGGGCCTGGCCAAGACGCTCATGCTGCGTTCGATAGCCGACGCGATGAAGATGCGGTTCAACCGGATTCAGTTCACGCCGGACCTGATGCCCTCCGACATCACCGGCGCCGACATCATCCAGCGGGACGCCCAGTCCAGGCAACGCAAGTTCGAGTTCGTCAAGGGACCGATCTTCGCCAACATCGTACTCGCCGACGAGATCAACCGCACGCCGCCCAAGACGCAGGCCGCGCTGCTCCAGGCGATGCAGGAGCGTGAGGTCACGATCTCGGGCCGCACGCACAAGCTGGCCGAGCCCTTCTTCGTGCTGGCGACGCAGAACCCCATCGAACAGGAGGGGACGTATCCGCTGCCGGAGGCGGCGCTCGACCGCTTCATGTTCATGGTCTACATCGACTACCCGACGGCCAAGGAAGAGCACCTGATGGTCAAACAGACCACCACCGGCAAAAGACACTCGATTGCCCCCGTGCTGGACACGGAGGACATGGTGCTGTTCCAGGAGATCGTGCGGATGGCGCCGGTGAGCGACATGGTGATCGCCTACTGCATCCGCCTGGCGCGCGCGACCCGCCCGACGGATTCGCTGGCGACGGCCATGGTGAAGAAGTACCTCAAGTGGGGGGCCGGTCCCCGGTCGGGGCAGTTCATGACTCTGGGGGCCAAGGCCCTGGCTTTGACGAAGGGACGCATCACGCCGAGTTTCGACGACGTCAAGGCGATCTGCAAGCTGGTGCTGCGCCACCGCGTGATCCCGAACTTCAACGCCGAGGCCGACGGGATCAGCACCGAGGCGATTCTGGCCGATCTGGTGGAGAAGGTGGCGACGCCGAAATAGCGAAGGGCATGGGACGGATAGGACTCATAGGACGGATGGGACCGTGGCTACGTCGAGTCGTGAATATCTCGATCCGCTGTTCCTGAACAAGCTGGCCAATATGGAGTTGGTGGCGCGGTGCGCGGTGGAGGGATTCTTCTCCGGCCTGCACCCCAGCCCGTTCCAGGGCTTCAGCGTCGAGTACAGCGACCACCGCGAGTATCATCCCGGCGACGAAGTGAAATTCGTCGATTGGAAGGTGTACGCCCGCACCGACCGGCTCTGCATCAAGCGGTTCCACCAGGAGACGAACACGACGGTCTACGTGCTGCTCGATGTCAGCAAGAGCATGTCCTTTGCGGGCGGCTCGATCCGCAAGATCGACTACGCCTGCTATCTGGCTGCGGCGTTGAGCTACCTGATGCTCAAGCAGGGCGACAGCACCGGCCTGATGCTCTTTGCGGAGAAGGTGATCTCGCAGGTGCCGCCGGCGTCCCGGCGTACGCACGTCCACGCGATTTTGCAGGCCCTGGACCGTCACACGACCGAGGGGCGGACGCACCTGGCGTCCGTGCTGCACGCGGTGGCCGAGACGACCAAGCGCCGCGGCCTGGTCGTCCTGATCTCCGACTTGCTCGACGACGAAGGCGACATCTTCCGCGGCTTGGCCCACCTGAAGTTCCTCAAGCATGACGTGATCGTCTTTCACGTGATGGATCCCCGGGAGCTGGACCTCAAGTACGACGGGCTGATCCAGTTCGAGGACCTGGAGACCGGCGACAAGTTCCGCACGTTTCCACAGTCGA
>JAAYVJ010000034.1 GCA_012517265.1 Planctomycetota bacterium
AGCGACTGCACGACCGAGACGCTTGCGGCGGCCTGGGCGATCCCACCCGACTCGGTCAGCGGGACGCCGGCGACGATCTCGCCGCCGGTCTGGAGCGGCGTGCTCACTCCGGCTTCGTACCGCCGGGACGTGGTCGCCCCTCCCTCAATCAGATCGCTCCTGGCATACCGTGCGGAAGCGAAGAAGGTCGACTCGAACTTCGCCCGCTCGATGTCCAGGCTCTGCTGCGCAATGGCCGGGTCGATCATCTGGACCTTCAGGTCGAGGTTGTTCGCCAGCGCCGCGGCCCGGACTTCGTCCAGCGTCAACTGGATCGCAGGCCCGGCCTGGTTGGGCTCGACAACCACCGCGGCCAGTCTCTCCGTCGCCTGCCCGATCGTCAGCGGCTGAGACTTCGACTGTTCCTCCAGTTGCACCGTCTCGATCGTGTTCACCTTCGCGGCCAAAGCAGCCATCTTGGGTTCCCGCTCGACCTTCGGAGTCCCGCAGCCTGCGATGAGAATCAGGGCCAGGCACAAGCCCCATCGGCCGGCCGCCGCGACCCTGCCTCGCTTGTCGGTGTTCTTATCCATCCAGATACCTCACTATCATCACAGATCCATATAGCAGCGCCGCCGTCGAGACAACCAGATCGAACGCCAGCGTCTGCGTGTTGAGCGAGAGAGAAACCGCCTCCCTCAGCCCTGCCGGGCCGAAGAGCAGAATGGCCCGTGTGGTCCCCAAGGCGACCGCCAGAGCGGCGATTCCACCGCCACCGCCGCAAGTCCCGGCGACCTCGCCGGCGTGCGGATGCCATATCGAATACCTTGAAACAACGCCTTCATAGATCCCTCCTATTCACACCGCAACGCCGCCATCGGGTCGATCCTCGCCGCCCGGCGGGCCGGGATCAGGCCGGCCAACAGAGACACCGCGATTAGAAGACCTGTCACCGCGGCGAAGGTCAGCGGATCGTGCGCGTTGAAGCCGAAAAGGCTGCTTCGGAACAGTTGCGCGACAACCACCGCGATCGGCAAACCCACCGCCGCACCGATCGACGCCAGCGTGAGGCCCCGCCGCAAAACCATCCAGACGATCGTCCGGCGATCGGCTCCGACCGCCATGCGGATGCCGATCTCCCGGGTCCGACGGCCTACCGCGTGCGCGATCACCGCATACAAGCCGATCACCGCCAGTCCCAGGCCGAGAACGCCGAACGCTCCGAACATCTGGGCCATGAGCCGGCGGCCGAACATGAAGTGAGAGGACCGCAGGTGCTCGTGCAGCGTCTGGATGCCCGTCGGACGAACCCGGTCATCGATCTGCCGCAGTTCCCGGCGTACCGGATCGATCATCGCCCGCGATCCGCCGCCGGCGTCGACCAACAGCTCGACCTCCGCCAGTCCGTGCTGCCACAGAGAAAGGAACAGGTAGGGCTTAAAGACCCCGTCGTCCACGCAGTACGGGCCGTCTTCCACCACCCCCACCACTCGGCACAGAGTCCCTTCGGCCGAATCCAGCCGCAGCCATTTGTCCACAGGGTCCTGTCCGGGCCAGAGACTCTCGGCGGCCCTCTGGTTGATGAGCGTCACGCGTTCGCTGGATGCGTCGTCCGCGGCGGATAAGTCCCTGCCATGCACGATGCGCAGCCGCAACAGGGACAGGACGTCCCCAGCCACGCGATTCCAGCCGACGGCATGAGTCTCCTGCGACCGGACGGCGCCATCGGCGACGACGACGGTTCGACGCCCGACGTTGTTGTGGCCCAGGGGCAGCGAGGCGACCATGCCGAATCGCTTCACGCCGGGCAGCGACGTCAGACGGTCCTGGACCTCGCGGAGATAGCCGGGGATCTGGTCCCTTGTCAGACCGTATTCGAACGGATTGACCTCGACCAGCAGCACGTCGGGCAGTTGGAAGCCCGGCCCCACTTTCAGATTGTGCAGCAGACTGCGGACGAAGAGCCCCGACACGCTCAACAGCACGATCGAGACGGCGAGTTGGCCGACCACCAGCAGGTTCAGGCCGAACTGCCTGCCGCCGGACCGGCCCGGTTGCGAATCCGCCTTCAGAAGCGGAGACAACTCCAGCCGGGACGCGCGAACCGCAGGCAAAAGCCCGAAAAACAGCGTCGTGAGCAACGACAGGCCGAAGGCGAAACCCACGAGATGCCAGTTCACGTAGACTTGCGGCAGAGGAGTCACCTGGGAAGGCGGCAGCAGCGCCGGCAACGAGCGAATCGCCCAAGCCGCCAGGACCAATCCCAGGGCTCCTCCCGCACACGAGAGGATCAGGTTTTCCGTAAGCATCTGCCGGATGAGCCGCAGCCGCCCGCCGCCCAGCGCCGCCCGCACCGCGGTCTCCTTCCCTCTGGCCGTCGCGCGGGCGATCAACAGGCCGGAGACATTCGCGCACGCAATGGCCAGCACCAGCAAGGGCAACGCCATCACGCCGGCGGCCTCCATGTAGAAGTCCGCGCCGCGGGCGGGCAGAATCGGCGAAAGCTTGATCTGCTGACCCCGCTGCCCGGGGCGATGCATCGCAGCCAGTCGGTCGGCCACGACGGTCGCCTCCGCCTGGGCGGACTCCAAACTGACGCCGGGACGCAATCTCGCCAACAGGTTGAACTGCGTGATCGTCCGCACCGTCAGCATTTTCGGCAGCACGGTGTGCCAAGCCTCGGCGGGAACCCAGCAATCCTCCGGCGCGTACCGGCGCGTCCCTGCGAAGCCCTTCGGCGCCACCCCGATGACGGTCAACGTGCGGCCGCTCAGACCGATGGACTTGCCGACGACCGCAGGATCGCCCCCGAAGTCACGCTGCCACAAGCGGTAGCCCAGGACTACGACGGGCTCCGCCGACAGATCTCGATCCTCCGTCTCGGAGAAGAACCGGCCGACGGTCGGACGCTGTCCCAGAACGTCGAAGTAGTTCCGACTGACCGCGTTGGCCAGGATTTGTCCGGGCAATTCCCGGTAGTCCGTCACGGCCATCTCGTCGATCATGGCGACCACATCGGCGAAGCTCCCGCACTGCTCGGCGAAGTCCCCGCGATCCGCATAGGCGAACCCGCCGGCTTGCTCCGCCCGACTGACGCTCACGATCCGCTCCGGCTCCCGCACGGGCGGTCTCTGGAACCCCGCCTGGTCCACGAAGCTGAACATGACCGAATTGAGCCCGATCCCCACCGCCAGCGACAACACCGCCACCGCGGTGAATCCCGGGTTCCTCAGGAGCATCCGAGCGCCATACCGAACGTCTTGCCACAAAATCGTCATTGCACAACTCCAGTTGTCAGGTCCCAGTTGTCGGTTCTGCGTTGGGAGCCATCGGCTCTCTTGCCGTGAACTGCCGAATGAGAACTGTCAACTCCGTCCTACGCCACGTCGAATCCGCTTTGCTTGAGCTCGGCCGATTCCTGCTGCTTGCGGGTCGCCTCTTCCTCCTCGACGATCCGGCCGTCGAAGAGGTGGACCGTCCGCTGAGCGTGGCGGGCGTACCGCGGGTCGTGCGTCACCATGCAGATCGTGGCGCCCTCGCGATGCAGTTCGCCCAGCAGGTTCATCACCGCGTCGCTGTTGTTGGAGTCCAGGTTTCCGGTCGGCTCGTCGGCCAGCAGGATGGACGGTCGCCCCACCACCGCGCGGGCGACCGCCACCCTTTGCTGCTGACCGCCGGAGAGCTGAGCCGGGTAGTGTTTCATGCGATGGGACATGCCCACCCGCTCCAGGGCCTCCTGCGTTCGCTGTTTGCGTTCGACCGAGGGCATGCCCCGGTACGTCAGCGGCAGTTCGACGTTCTCATAGACCGTCAGATCGCCGATCAGGTTGAAGCTCTGGAAGATGAAGCCCACCTGCCGGTTGCGGATGCGGGCCCGCTGCGAGGCCGAGAGGTTCGCCACGGGTTCACCGTCCAACCAGTAGTCGCCTTCGGTGGGCGAATCCAGCAGGCCGAGGATCGCCATCAGGGTCGATTTCCCGCAGCCGGAAGGGCCTGCGATCGACACGTACTCCCCCTGGGCGATCGACAGGTGGATG
>JAAYVJ010000304.1 GCA_012517265.1 Planctomycetota bacterium
GCTCGGCGTAGTAGTTGTACGCGATCCTGCCTTTGGCTTTGCCGGTGGCGATCTTCACGCGGGCGGGCTGAAGATGGGCCGTCGCTTCGTCGATCGCCTCGGCCAGCTTGCCGCAGACGCGGTCGAGGTAGGCCAGGTCGGCGGAGGTCTTTCCGGTTTCGTCGGGGAAGCCGTAGCAATCGGGCGCGCTGTGCGTGTGCGTGGCGCCGATCAGGATGTTCGCGGCCGGGACGGCGGGGGCCTTGGCTCGGACCTTGTTGCAGAGCACGCCGGGGAACCCGAGGAAATCCACGCTGCAGATCGCCACCCGCGTGCCGTCGTTTTCGAGCGCCATCGCGCGGACGGTCAATTGCCCGATCTTCCGCGTCACAGGGTGCGAGGGCCCGACCCCGCCGGAGACGGGCAGCAGCGGGTCGGGAGTCACGTCCCGCACGGCGAAGCCCGCCCGAAAGGCCGCGGTCGCAGATCCCACCGCCAGAAGGCACGTCAATACTGCCAGGACAAACACGTTTCTGCGGTTCAACGGCCTGCTCATAGTCTCCTCTCTTTGTCGGGAGTCTGTGGTTTCAAACGGCGATGCCGCCGCACTTCACACTTCAAACCTTCCACTTTGCGCTTTGCACTTCTTTATCCCCGTCGGTACTGGTTCGGCGTCATCCCCATCGCGTCACGGAAGTGGCGGATGAAGTGACTGTGGTCGTAGAAGCCGTTCCGAATGGCGATCTGCGTGATCGTGTGGTCCGTGTGGAGCAGATCGTAGCAGGCGCGGTGCACGCGGTAGCCGGTGAGGAACTTGACCGGCGAGACCTGGAACACCTGCTTGAACTTCCGTTCGAACTGATTGACGGACAGGAACATCAGCGAGGCCAGCTCCTCGACCTGGATCGCCTGGTTGTAGTTCTTGTCGATGTGCTCGATCACGGCGGCGAACTGCTGGTGGGGCCGCCATCGCTCGCCGGACTTGCGGAAGTCCCGCGTGATGCCTGCGATCCCGATCGCGTTGCCGTTGCGGGTCATCAGCGGCACCTTCGTGGTGATGTGCCAGTCGATGCTGCCCTCGCTGTTGGAGACCAGTTCCACGCGGTCGACCAGCGGCTCGCCCGTCCGGATGACGCGCTGGTCGTCGCGCAGGAAAATCTCCACGAGACGCTCGGGGAAGAACGCGGAGTCGTCCTTTCCGATCAGGTCCTGTTCGCGATTGAGGCCGAGCTTCTCCAGGAAGGCGCGGTTGCCCATGATGAATCGGCCCCGGCAGTCCTTGGCGAAGAAGCACACGTCCGGCAGGGAATCGAACAGGCGGAACAGGTCCGGACTTGCCGTCAGCCGGCGCAACAACCGGGTCTTGAAGCATGGATCTTGCATCTGCAATCTCGACTGTCCGATCGATCCAATCCGAGCGGTCGAGGCGGCAGCGGCGTCGCCTCGACGAGCGATGGTGAAATTGTACACAAAGAAGGTGGACTTGTGCAATGCCGGATTGCCGATTTGCCGCATGATGAGCCGGAGTCGCCGCCGGAGGCGGTCTGTGTCGCAATCGACATGTGCGGAAGTCGCGAACTGAGGCCACGAGGTGAGATCATGACGCGGGCAAGAGGATTCACGCTGATCGAGCTGCTGGTTGTCGTCGCCGTCATCGCCGTTCTCATGGCCATCCTGATGCCCGCTCGGAACCGGGCCTGCGAGCAGGGCCAGCGGGCCGCCTGTCTGAACAATCTCCAGCAATTGACCGTGTCCTGGATTCTCTGCGCCGAGGAGAACGACGCGAGCCGGGCTCAGCCGGGCGATGTCCCGGTCGGTTCGAATCGGACCGAGACGACGTTCGAGCTCGCCGGTCTCCTCTCCAAGGTCGCGGCCACCGCGTCCAGGGCCCAGGCGGGCATGGGGGCCGTACGGACCGCCGACGGCGCGACGAACATCAGCGTTGCGGCCGATCTGACGTGGCGTCCCGGCCGCGAGGCCCGGTCGCACGACGTCTGTCCGGGAACCGACGCCGATGCGGTGGCCGCGGGGACCGTTCCGACCTCCTCGCAGACCGAACGAACCTACACGCCGAGTACCCTCGAGTACGGGACCGGAGGTACTACCGCCCTCGCGGGCGTCATGGCGTGTAATCCGGCAGCGTCTTTATCTCGATGCGGTTCGAGGCTAGAATACCGCGATGGATTCCCCCTCGTGGGGAAAGTGACATTCAGAAGGATGGAGTGCAGTATGGTCGATCAGAACAGAGCGACACGAAGGGAGTTCCTCAAGGCGGCGGCCTCGGCAGTGGCCCTGCCGTACATAGTGCCCGGCTCGGCCTTCGGGGCCGGCGCGAGCACGCCCCCCAGCGAACGGGTGAACATGGGCTTCATCGGCCTGGGCGGCCAGGGAAGCGGCCACCTCATGGGCGGCGCGTGGACCTACGTGCCGGGGGGATACGTCGCTCGAAACGACGTGCAGGTGATGGCGGTCTGCGACGTGCGGCGGGAGCGGCGGGAGCCTGCGCAACAGCGATGCAATCAGATCTACGCCGAGCGGTTCGGCAAGCCCGGCTACGACGGCGTGAAGGCGTACAACGATTTTCGCGAGGTCCTGGCCCGGCCCGACATCGACGCCGTGCTGTGCGCGGTGCCGTACCACTGGGCCGCGCCGATGGCGACCCTGGCCATGCGGGCCGGCAAAGACGTCTATTGCGAGAAGCCGGTCGCCATCACGGTCGAGCAATCGCAGATGGTGGTCGAGACGGCCCGCCGGCATGGGCGGATCTACCAGGCCGGGACGCAGCAGCGATCGGAATACGACGGCAAGTTCCGCCTGGCCTGCGAGTTGATTCGCAACGGCCGGATCGGAAAGCTCAAAGAGGTCTACGCCTACCGCGAGCCGGGGGCCTTCGTGCCC
>JAAYVJ010000305.1 GCA_012517265.1 Planctomycetota bacterium
ACCTATCTCTTCTTGGCCGACGTCGCCCTGCAATCGGCCCAACCGGCGGGCTTTCCCTCGAGTTGGGCCGGACTGAGTGCGGACTACGAGATGGATCCGGACATCCTGTCCAAGCCGCAGTACGCCAGCCAGCTCAAGACCGCTCTGTTGTCGCTGCCCTCGATGTCCATCGTCATGACCAATCGCGATCTGTTCGATTCGCAGACCGGCATCTACGCCAACTCCGGAAGCAGCGGCGTCTCCTGGGAACGTCCCGGCTCGATCGAGCTGATCTACCCCGACGGCGCCGAAGGCTTCCAGGCCGACTGTGGCGTCCGAATCCAGGGCGGGTACTTCCGCCAACCATCGGCATGCACCAAGCACTCATTTCGCCTGCTGTTCAAGGGCATCTACGGCCCGACGAAGCTGCAGTATCCCCTCTTTGGGGACGACGCCGCGAAAGAGTTCGACACGATCGTCCTTCGCGCCGGCGCCAACGACGGCTACGCCTGGGGCGGCAACGAATCGAACGTCCAGTACACGCGGGACCAGTTCATGCGGGAGCTCCAGCTCGGCACCGGCAACGCCGCTTCGCACGGGCGGTTCGTCCACCTCTACGTCAACGGCCTGTACTGGGGGCTCTACAACCCCTGCGAGCGGCCCGACGGGTCCTTCTCCAGCAGCTATTGCGGCGGGCAGAAGGAGGACTGGGACGTGATGCGGCACAAGAGTTTCACCGTCGACCAGGGCGACAGGACCGCGCTGAATCAGATGCTCTCTTTGTGCCAGGAGGCGGGCAAGTCCTACGAGGCCCTCATGAAACTCCAGGGCAAGGGCCTCGACGGCGAGGCCCGCCCGGACTATCCCTGCCTGCTGGATCTGGCCAATTACGTGGACTATATGATCGTCAACATCTGGGGCGGCAACTGGGACTGGCCCTGGAACAACTACTGGCTGGCCAGGGACCGCACCGCGGCCAGCACGGGCTTCAAGTTCTACTGCTGGGACGCCGAGGACGTGATGCTCACGTCCCGCTCGGCGCTGAATTTCAACAAGATGAACGACAATTTCAGCACCGAGGTCGGACAGCCCCACGCGCGTCTGAAGGACAACGCGGAATACCGGATGTTCTTCGCCGATCGAGTCCACCGCCTGTTCTTCAATCGAGGAATCCTCACGCCCGAGGCGCTGATCGCCCGGTACACGCAGATGGCGGCCGGGATCGAGCTGGCGATGATCCCCGAAGCGGCCCGCTGGGCGGACCAACACGGCAGCAACGTCACCCCGGCGCACTGGATCTCGATGCGGGACAGGATTCTCACCACCTACCTTCCGCAGCGGACGAGCATCGTGCTGGGCCATCTCCGCAGCGCGGGGCTGTATCCGAGCGTCGACGCCCCCGTCTTCCAGATCGATGGAAGTCCCCAGCATGGCGGGCGAATCCGGTCTTCCCAGAGCCTGACCATGGCGGGCGGCAACGTCATCTATTACACCCTCGACGGAACCGACCCTCGGGTCCCAAGCCAGACCACCTCCGTCGGCGGCACAACCTCGGAAATCCTGGTCGCCGAGAGCGCAGGCAAACGCGTGCTCGTCCCGGCCGGACCGGTCGCCAACGCATGGCGAGGCGGCGAGGCGTTCGACGACTCGACCTGGACCAGCGGCGCAGGCGGAGTCGGCTACGAGCGCAGCACCGGCTACGAGCCGTTCTTCACGATCAACATGGTCAATTCGATGTACGGCAAGCAGACCACCTGCCTGCTTCGCATCCCCTTCACGCTCAGCCGCGACCCGGCCACGCTCGGAGGCGTCCAACTGGGGATTCGCTATGACGACGGCTTCATCGCGTATCTTAACGGCGTCGAGGTGGCTCGACGCAACTTCACCGGCGAGCCCGTCTGGAACTCGGCCGCCGAGGCGCAGAACTCCGACGTCGACGCGGTCAATATCGAGAACATCAGTCTGCCAGATGTCCAGAAGTACCTCAAGGCTGGCCAGAACATCCTGGCCATTCAGGCGATGAACCAGTCGACCACCAGCTCGGATTTCCTCTGCAGCGTGATGCTCGTCGCAGGATCGAACGGTTCCGAGACGCCTGGAGGGGTGTCGCCCCGCGCGGTCCGGTACACAGGCCCCATCACGCTGGGCGAGAGCGCGTGCGTCAAGGCCCGTGCCATCAGCGGGGTCACGTGGAGCGCGTTGAACGAGGCGGTCTTCGCGGTCGGGCCGGTGGCCGAGAGCCTGCGGATCAGCGAGATCCTGTACCATCCGGCGGGCGATCCCAACGCCGAGTTCGTCGAATTGACCAACGTCGGCTCCGAGGCCATCAACCTGAACCTGGTCCGGTTCGACAAG
>JAAYVJ010000306.1 GCA_012517265.1 Planctomycetota bacterium
GGTCGATGCGGTCGTCGAGATCGCCATCCTGGATCCGGCCGGCAAGTCCGTGTCCAAGGGTCTCAAGGGATCGCAGGTCTCCATTGCGGCCGGCGGCACAGGCGAATTCGACCAATCGCTCACGATCAAGAAACCCCAACGCTGGGACATCGACAGCCCGAAGCTGTACACAGCCGAGGTGATCGTCCGCGTGGGCAAGAAGGTTGTGGACAAAGATGCCGTCGCGTTTGGTGTCCGGACGTTCGAATTCACAGCCAACGATGGTTTCCACCTCAACGGCCGGCGGGTGCAGCTCTTCGGCGTGAACCTGCACCACGACCAGGGCCCCCTGGGCGCCGCCTTTTACACCCGCGCCATGGAGCGGCAGCTCGAGATCATGAAGGACATGGGCGTCAACTCGCTTCGCACCAGCCACAACCCGCCCTCGCCGGAGGTGCTGGAACTGTGCGATCGAATGGGCATCGTCGTTTGGGACGAGGCCTTCGACAAATGGGACGGCACCGCCGACCGCGTTCGCGACGAGCCGCCTCTGGAGCAGCACGGCGAGAGGCAGATCCGCAATTTCGTGATGCGGGACCGCAACCATCCTTCGGTCGTGGTCTGGTCGATCGGCAACGAGATCGGCGGAGGCGGCCGCAGCGGGCTCACGCCCGAGCGGGTCAAGTTCATGAGCGATTTCGTCCGCAAGTACGATCCCACCCGACCGGTCGGCATGGGCTGTCACATTCCGGAATTGGCCAGGCAGCCAATCTTCGACGCCCTGGACCTGACGGGCTGGAACTATCTGCGCCGATACGCGATCTATCGCGAGCGAAACCCCGACAAGCCCATCGTCTACAGCGAATCGGCTTCAGCTCTCAGCACACGGGGGTTCTACGAGCTCCCGCTGCCGAATCGCAAGAACGAGTACTCCAAGCAACTCCAGGTGAACTCGTACGACCTCAACGCGGCCGACTGGTCCGACATCCCCGACGTCGAGTTCAAGCTGATGAAGGACGACCCCTTCGTCGCCGGCGAACTGGTCTGGACCGGCTTCGACTACCTCGGCGAGCCGACACCGTTCAGCCGGGAGGCCAAGAGTTCCTACTTCGGGATCGTGGATCTGGCCGGGATTCCCAAGGACCGGTTCTACCTGTACCGCAGCTATTGGCGACCGGAGGCGGACACGCTGCACATTCTGCCGCACTGGAACTGGCCCGACCGCGTTGGGCAGCCGGTGCCGGTCTTCGTCTACACGAATGGGGATTCCGCCGAGCTGTTTCTCAACGGCAAGTCGCTCGGCCGCCGACAGAAGGGCGTCGTTCCCGACGGCCCGCCGAACTACGCCAAGGGCAGGCCGGTGACGGCCAGTTCCAGTCAGGATGAGCACCCGGCCCAGCAGGCCGCCGACAGCGACAAGAACTCCCGATGGTGCGCCGCCTCGGCCGATCCGAACCAGTGGTGGCAGGTGGACCTGGGCGAGGCCCGAACGGTCCGTTACCTCGCCATCGAGTTCGAGCGAGAGGAAAAGAACTACGGTTACGAGATCAAGGTCTCGGACGACGGCTCGACCTGGAAGACGGTCGCGACCAAGAGCACCAGCCGGTTCCCGCAGTGGAACGGCCCCACGCAGATTTTCCACAATGTGGACGCCCAGGGCCGATACCTCCGCGTCGAGTTCAACCGGCTGCAGGGCAACGTGTGGGCGAGCATCCGCGAGTTCGCGGCGTATCCTCAGTACGCCGAATCCGAGTACTACGCGCCGACCTACACATACCGCCTGCGCTGGAATGACGTGGTCTATCAGCCGGGCGAGTTGAAGGCCGTCGCCTACAAGGACGGCAGGAAGATCGGCGAGACCGTCATGCGGACTGCCGGCGCCCCGGCGGCTCTTCGTCTGACGCCCGACCGCACGAAACTGGCAGCCACCGGCGAAGACCTCTGCTACGTTCTGGTCGAGGCATTTGACGAGAAGGGGACGCCGTGCCCGCTGGCGGACAACCTCGTCCACTTCAAGGTCGAAGGTCCGGCCGAGATCGCCGGAGTCGGAAACGGCAATCCGCTTTCCATTGAGCCGTTCCAGGCGGACTATCGCAAACTGTTCTACGGGAAGGCCATGCTGATCCTGAAGACCAAGCCCGGCCAGAAGGGCAAAGTGCACGTGACCGCCTCCAGCGACGGCCTGGTCTCGGCCGAGGCGACAGCGATCGTAGTGACGCCGTAAGGGGTTGTCTTCCTGATTCGTGGAAGGAGAGAGAATGAAGAATCATCTGATGGTGGCAGGCCTATTGTTCCTGACGTTCGCAGGTTCGGGATGGGCCGCCGAATCCGACATCCGACTGAACTCGCTCGGCTTTCTGCCGCAACTGGCCAAAAAGGCGTCGATCGTCGCCGCGTGTTCTGAATTCACGGTCAGGAACGCCGCCACCGGCGAGACGGCCTTCACCGGCAAGGCCGCCGGACCTTTCCATCAGGACGACGTCAATCAGGACGTCTGGATCGCGGATTTCACCTCGCTGACGACCAAGGGCAGATTCTACCTCGACGTGCCGGGCGTCGGCCGCTCGATCGAGTTCGAGGTCGGCGATGCGGTCTATGATCTGGCCTTTCGCACCGCGATGCGGGCCTTCTATCTTTGGCGGTGCGGCACGGAGGTTCGCGGCGAGCACAACGGACAGGTCTTTTCGCACGCCGCCTGTCATCTCGACGACGGCTGGCAGGACTACATCGGAGCCAAGGACTCGCGCCGGGACGGCGTCGGCGGCTGGCACGACGCCGGCGATTACGGCAAGTACGTCGTCAACGCCGGCATCACCGTGGGCAACCTGTTCTTCGCCTGGGACCACTTCCAGGACACGCTCAAAGGCGTGTCCCTCGGTCTGCCCGACACGGCGCCGGGTTACCCTGACTTTCTCAAAGAGATCAAGTGGGAGACGGATTGGCTCCTGAAGATGCCGTATCCCGACGGCTCGGGCAAGGTCTCGCACAAGCTCACACGCACGAATTTCGCCGGCTTCATCATGCCGGAAAAGGACGACGGCAAGCGGTTCTTCACCGAGTGGAGCACCGCCGCGACGGCCGACTTCGTCGCGATGATGGCGATGGCGGCGCGGTATTTCAAGCCGTACGACCCCGCCTACGCGCACAAGTGCCTGGCCGCCGCCGAGAAGAGCTACAAGTTCCTTCGCAGCAGCGAGGAGAAGCGGTTCCAACAAGGCGATTTCCGCACAGGAGGCTACCAGACGAATGACTCCGACGACCGCCTGTGGGCCGCCGCGGAGATGTGGGAGACGACCGGAAACAGCGAGTGCCTGAAGGACTTCGAGACCCTGGCCCTTGTTCCGCCTCGGACCTTCGGGCGGAGGCCCGGCGCCGCCCCGGCAGGCAAGATTGACGAGAACTGGGATTGGGGCAACGTGCGAAACCTGGGCATGTTCACCTACGTCCTCTCCAGGCGGGAAGGCCGCGATCCGAATCTGCTGGAGCAGGTCCGCCACGATACGCTGGCCACCGCCGATTCCCTGGTTGCCAAAGCCAGGCAGGACGTCTACGGCCGCCCGCTCGCCGGCGTTTATTATTGGGGCTGCAACGGCACCGTCGCCCGCCAGGTGCTCAATCTCCAGGTCGCCAACAGGCTCTCCCCCAATCCGGAGTACGTGAACGCCTCGCTGGACGCGGTGGCTCACCTGTTCGGCCGCAACTACTACAACCGCTCCTACGTCACCGGTCTGGGCCGCGAGCCGGCCATGCACCCGCACGACCGTCGCTCCGGCGCCGACGGGATCGATGCCCCCTGGCCCGGCTATGTCGTCGGCGGAGGACAATCCGCCACCGGCTGGCACGACGACCAGGAGGATTACCGAACGAATGAGATCGCCATCAACTGGCAGGCCGGCCTGGTCTACGCCTTGGCGGCCTTCACGAGCGGGGAGAAGTGAGTCTGAAGTCCCCAGCACGTAGCACGTAGGGTGCGTACTACGCACCATTCTTTTTGCAGACCATGAAGATCGTCGTCGCAATGGATTCGTTCAAAGGCTCGCTGACCGCGGTCCGGGCCTGTGAGATCGTCGCTGACGCGATCCGTAGGCAAAGGCCCGACGCGATCGTCGCCGCAAGGCCGATGGCCGACGGCGGCGAAGGCACCGCCGTGACCCTGATGGCCGCCGCGGGCGGCGAGTGGGTCCCCGTGGAGGTCATGGGCCCGTTGCCTGAGATGCGGGTGAACGCGGGATTCGTCTGGCTGCCGGACACGCGCGCCGCGGTCGTAGAAATGGCCACTGCCAGCGGCCTGCCCCTGTTGAAACCGGACCAATACAACCCCCTGAAGACCACGACCTACGGCACAGGCCAGCTCATCCAAGCCGCGATCGAACGCGGCGCAGATCAAGTCCTCCTCGCCATCGGAGGCAGTGCGACGGTCGACGGCGGCGTCGGAGCGGCCATGGCCCTCGGCTGGCGGTTCCTGGACAGCGACGGTCGGGACATAGGCCTGGGCGGCGGGGCCCTCTCCGAGATCCGCGAGATCCTCCCGCCGGCAGACGGAGCCGGTGCCCCGTGTCCCGTGACCCGTGGTCCGAAAGATGAGCGACGGGCGACGAGTGACGAGCGACGTCTTGACCGCCGCCCCATGGCGGTCAAGGTCCTGTGCGACGTAGACAATCCTCTCTGCGGCGAGCACGGCGCGGCCCGCGTCTACGGCCCGCAAAAGGGCGCGACGCCGGAGATGGTCGAGATCCTCGACGCCAATCTGGCCCACCTCGCAGAGCGAATCAAGAACCAACTCGGCGAGAACATCAAAGACCTCCCGGGCTCCGGCGCAGCAGGGGGCTTGGCCGCAGGCGCGGTGGCTTTCATGGACGCCCGCCTGGTCAGCGGCGTCGACGAAGTAATCGCCCAAAACGGTTTGTGTCAGGAACTCGCCGACGCCGACTGGGTCATCACAGGCGAAGGCCGTTTCGACACCCAGTCGTTA
>JAAYVJ010000307.1 GCA_012517265.1 Planctomycetota bacterium
GAGGCGAAGTCGAAGGTGGACGGCAAGAACTATGCGATGGCCTTCGTCTTGCAGTACGGCAAGGGCCGGGTGTTTCATTCTCCGCTGGGGCATGATGTCCAGGCCTTCGGCCCGGCGGTGGGGGAACTGTTCCGTCGCGGCGCCGCCTGGGCCGCCGGCTTGACGCCCACTCCCGAGTCCAGACCGAAGAAGATCGCATTCCTCGCGGCCAAGCCCAGTCACGGCGAGGGCTGCCACGGCTGGGACGTCGATGCGGCGTTTGTGAAGGACTGCCTGCTGCATGCGACGAACATCCAGCCGCCGCAGATCGACATCTACAACGACGCCTGGCCGAAGGACGAATCCGTCCTGGACGACGCCGACGCGGTGATCTTCTTCGCCGATGGACGCGAGCACCATCCGCTGGCGGTGCCCGGCCGGATTGAAAAGATTCGCGAGCTTGCCAAGAAGGGCAAGGGAATCGCCTTTCTGCATTACTCGATTGATCCGCCTCCGGGAGCGATGCCCGACTTCCTCGACTGGATGGGCGGCTCCTACGAGGTGGGGCTCTCGCAGAACCCGATCAACACCGCCAAGGTGACGCCCATCGCCAACGGCCATCCGATCACGCGGGGTTGCGGCGGATACGTCGTCGAAGACGAATGGTACTTCGACATCCGCCTGCGGCCCAACGACGCCAACGTGGTCCCTCTCATGACGGGCAAGCTCCCGCCGCGGGACCCCCAGGACAAGGTCCTGGCCTGGGCGTACACGCGGCCCAACGGCGGCCGGGGGTTCGGTTTCGCCGGCGGGCACTACAACCGTAACTGGCACATAGAGCCGTTCCGCAAGCTCGTGCTCAACGGCATTCTCTGGACCGCCGGGATCGACGTGCCGGAGGGCGGCGTCGCGACGATGCAGCCTTGGCGATTCGTGAGCATCCCGGATTTCGTCGGTGCGGATCTCGCCTACCCCCAGCTTGGCTGGGAGGATACGTTGGACTACGTGCTCAAGGCGATCAAAGCGGAGAACCCCGAGTTCGTGCTCGTTCCGGGGGACTTGGTGATGGGTCACTGGCCGGACAAGGATTCGATTGAGAAGTTCGCCGAGGTGTACTACGGCGCCTGGGTCAAGCGGATGCAGGATCACGGGCTGACGTTCTACGCCGCAGTCGGCGATCAGGAGATCGGCGGGGCCCCCTGGCCCGAGGACAAGGCAAAGCTGGTCGGCTCGTTCAAGCGGCAGTTCCTGAAGTATCTCGCCATGCCCCTCAACGGCCCCACCCGCATGCGAGGCACGGCGTATTGGTTCATCTGGGAGGATGCGCTCTTCGCGGTTCTGGACGTGTTCGAGAAGGGCACCGGCCCTCAGGGCGGCATTGTCCCCCAGGTCACCGGCGAACAGATCGAATGGCTCGAAGGCATCCTCAACGACAACTCCGGCGTCAAGCGCGTCGTCGTGATGGGCCACACCCCGGTTCTAGGGCCCATCCCCTCGGAATGCTCGACGTATCTGTCCCTCGCCGGCGGCAAGGACTCGCCTCTGTGGCAGACTCTCGCGAATCGCAAGGCCGATCTGTACTTGTGCGGCGAAGTCCACGCGGCCTCCTGCGCCCAGGAGGCCGGCGTGGTGCAGATCGCCCACGGCGGCCTGTTTGGCAAGGCCCCGAAGGTGAACTACCTGGTCGCGACCGTCCACCCCGACCGGATCGACGTCGAGGTCAAGGAGATCTCGATCGCCAACGAAGGCGGCAAGCTCTGGCAGATGGGCGACAACCGCCCGGCGAAAACGGTGCGCATCCCTGACGAGGTCCGCCAAAAGGGCTTCGTCACGATCGGCACGGCGACGATCAGCCGGGGCGAGTCCGGTCCGACTCTGACGGACGCCATCGGCTGTCTGAAACCTCGTTCGTAGTGACGCCGTAAGGCTTGTCGCACAACATGAGCTATCATCACCATTCGTTGATTGCTGTGGTTGTTGGACATCGTATGAAAAGGAGATGCATCAGATGGGACGCTTCGGACTCAAACACATCGTTTGCCTGGGATTGATCCATTGCCTGGCGGCCGGCCTTTGGGCGGGGCCGTTCATGGGCGAGTATGAAGGGACGTTTCATCCCGACCCGAAGGTGACCTTCAAGGCCATCGGCAAGGTCGTGCAGGAGGGCGAGGACTTCTATCGCGTTGTGCTCCACACGGGGCCCGAGACTCCGGTGAACGAAGGCGCCTACGTCGAAATCTACGCAGTCGCCCAGGGCGATGAGGCACAGATCACCGGCCGCTCGGGCGGCTACGGCTGGGGCGGCCAGATCAAGGACGGCAACCTCAAGGCCCAGAGCGGCTACGGCCAGTACTGGGAACTCAAGAAGATCGAGAGCGGCTCGCCCCGCGCGGGCGTCAAGCCCCCGGCAGGGGCGGTCGTCCTGCTGGGGTTTGACCCGCAGAAGCCGGCGGACCTGAGCGCCTGGACCAACCCCGAGTGGAAGAGTCTGGATGGCGGCGTCATGCAGTGTGCTCCGGGCAAGGGGGCCAACCGGACCAAACAGCAGTTCGGGGACGTCAAGCACCTGCACATCGAATTCAAGCTGCCCCTGGAGCCGCTCAATCGCGGTCAGGGCCGGGCCAACAGCGGCGTGTACCTGGCGGATCACTACGAAGTCCAGGTCCTGGATTCCTTCGGCCTGACGCACACCTCCGGCGATTGCGGCGGCCTCTACAACATCGCCCGCGCCACCGTCAACGCGTGCCTGCCGCCGGAAGTCTGGCAGACGTATGATATCACATTCCGAGCCCCCCGGCTGGATGAAGCGGGCAAGGTGAAGGAGCTGCCGCGGATCACGGTGCTCCACAACGGTGTGAAGATCCACGACAACATCGAGATCCCGCTGAACAACCATCGGGCCAAGGGGCCGCTCCAGCTCCAGGATCACGGCCACCCGATCCAGTTCCGCAACATCTGGGTCGTGGAGTAACCTCGGTGATCGAATCCTATTCGTCTGATGAGTCCTGTAGGTCCTATGGGACTCATCAGACCCATGGGACCTATAGCCCTGCGTAGCCCTCGATCAATGCGACCGCCTTGTAGGCCGCCTGGCGGACGTCGCGGTCCTCATCCTCCGCATAAGCCTGCTTGAGAGCGGCCACGGTCTTGGGGTCTCTCAGTCGCCCGAACAACTCCGCGATCGCCTTGCGGACCTGCGGCTCGCGGTCGCCCGAGAGTCTTTCCTGCAACGTCGTTCGGACCTTCTCGTCGCGGGCGAACGGCTCCAAATCCTCGACAGCCTGCAAACGGGCGAGCTCGTCTCCGATCCGGAGCACCTTGAGCGCTTCGCTCTTCTTCTGCTGCTGTTTCTCCGACAGCGGCTCGACCTTTTCCACTTTCGCAGGGGCGGGCGGCGCCGGCGGGGTCGGCTTGTGTTCCTCGACGATGACGCGCCGCTCATACACCACCGGCGGTGGAACGACAACCACCGGATATGGGTCCCACCAGGGGTCGCACCACGGATCGTACCAATAGTGGGGTCCCACGTACCATCCGTAGGCGTGGTAGGGATGGTGGTGATAGTGGCCGAAGGTGGTCCCGAACCCGACGCCGACGTGAACGTCCGCCGAGGCGACGCCCGACGCGAGAACGACAAGACACACCAACGCCAGGACCAGACGCCGAATCTGCATTCCGCTTATGCACATACGAGTCAACCTGCCTTTCATGCCTTTGGATACGATACGACGCATTCGCACGCCATGATCGGCGATCCGCGTGCGTGGGCCGAGGCACAAAGACTATTATATCTCCCCTTGGCGGGGCAAGTCCAGATCCCGCCGGGACCGAGCGTGGCCGGTTTTGGGCAGAGGCATCTTCAACAGTGGCGGCAGTCCGGGCTCTCCCAGGCTCAGTATTGCCGGCAACATCATTTGTCGGATCCAGCCTTCGGCTGGTGGAAGGGACGGCATCCTCTCGATCGACAACAACCTGGCCGAGCGGGTGTTCCGGATGGTGGCGATCGGCCGCAAGAATCGGCTGTTCGTCGGCCACGACACCAGCATCCCTTGACGCAGGAAGCAGAGCCTCAAAGCAAGAGCCGGACCTTCAAACCGTCACTTCATGTACTTCGCCGGACGGTTCCCTGATTTCTTACCATCTCTTCGCCCCATCGCGCGGGGCGACCTCGATGGGGATGTCCTCACTGATGAGGATGGAGCGCTGGGCCTCGGCCAGGTTGATGTAGAGCGACCACGTGTGCGGGCCCGGCGGGTACGCGCCCGGCGGGGGGCGGAACCGCCACTGGGCCCGGCCTTCGGAGTCGGTGCGGAACTCGCCCGCTTGGGTCCAGGGGCCGGGGGAGTCGTAGGCGGCGCCGTTGCCGTTCGTGTCGATCTTCACGATGTACAGCGTGTCGGCCAGGAGCCCTTGGACACAGACGTCGAGGGCGACGTCGGATGCCGCGGCCGGCGGGACCACGCGGATCGTGCCCTCGGCGTCGGGGTCGTTGAATTGATCGTCATAGACCCCCTTGGGCAGGACCGTGAACGTCGGGACCAGGCGGTAGGCGATCCCCTTGTGGGCGGCCTGTTCCGATCCCAGCCGCGAGGCGAGAAAAGCCCCGAGCGAGACCGCCGCCACGGACACCAGGGACGCCAGGATGATCCCCGGGAGTCGATGTCGAGCCATGGGTTGTCTCCTTCACAGGACTTGCCGCCCCTGCCGGGATTCCTCTGTACCCGATGGTCCGCAAGGTTGGCAGTAGGGAAAATCCGCAATCGGGCCGATTCCGCGGGGCGGACCTTCGGGCGGCAGGCGGGTTCGAAACCCGATCCCGCGGGGTTGCGGCGGACGCCGGCAGGGCCTATACTGGGGTGACTGGACTGGGAAAGGACCTCATGAACGCAATCGTTGTGGACCGGATCGTTCGTCTCTTGACGCCGGCCTGGCTGACCGGCCCGATCTTCGACAAGGAGATGCGGGTCTCCAGCCGGCGACGGCGGAACTACGTCCTTCGTTTCTTCTACATCGCGCTGTTCACGTTCCTGCTGGCGGTCGTCTGGGCCCAGACCGTGCCGTACCGGAGGACCTCGATCGCGGCGTATCAGAGCTCCCGCATGGCCGTCGCGGGGCAGGCCATCGTCATCGCCGTGCTGTGGTTCGAGTTCATCGCGACGCAGATGATCGCCATCGTGATGCTCAGCACATCGATCAGCGACGAGATCTACCATCGCACGCTCGGCGTCTTGATGACCACGCCCATCGGGGGTTTCCAGATCGTCGTCGGCAAGCTGCTCAGCCGGCTGCTGCAATTGATCCTGCTGCTGGCGATCTCCCTGCCTTTGCTGGCGGTCGTTCGCGTGTTCGGCGGCGTCCCGTGGGACTTCCTCCTGTGCGGCCTGTGCGTGACGCTGACGACCGTGCTGTTCGTCGGGACGTTGAGCCTGTTCTTCTCGATCTTCACCCGCCGGGCGTACACGGTGATTCTCACGACGATCGTGGTCCTGGGCGCTCTGTTCCTGCTGCTCCCGCTGGGGGGGGCGTTCGTGCTCTACTATCCGAAGGAGCCTTCGCAGGCGTTCTGGCGCGGCCTGTCGTACATCAATCCCTACATGGTCCTGTTCGACGAGACGATGTCGATCCAGGGGGCTCGCCTGTTCACCGGGTTCTCATGGCCGATCCATTGCGGCGTCATGCTGGGTGCCTCCGGGCTGCTGGTGCTGTCGTCGGTGGCTCTGGTCCGCAGGGCGGCGCTGCGGCAGGCGATGGGGCAGACGGGCCTCTGGTCCCGGGCCTCGCGAAAGCCGGAACGGAGCCTGGCCGAGGGCAAGGTCGCCAGGGTGGTGGGGCCGCCGGTGCTGTGGAGAGAGTGGCACGGCTCGCTGCTGGGCCGGCGCAAGGTGCTGAACATCGTCGGCGGGATCATCGTCTTCGGGTTGATCTGCCTGACCTATGCGCTGTGCGCCAACGAGGATTCGCTGTCGGAAAGCCCCGTGCAGACGAGCTACATGGTCATCTTCTTTGCGGTCGGGCTGCTCTTCACCTCGGTGATGCCGGCGACGTGCATCGCCATGGAGAAGGAGGCGCGGACCTGGACGCTCCTGCTGACCACGTCGATCAGCGAGTGGGAGATCCTCGCGAGCAAGTTCGGCGGGGTGGTCCGTCGCTGCCTGCCGTCCTGGTCGCTGCTGTTCGCGCACGTCGTGTTCTTTTCCATTATCGGGTACGTCCATCCGGTGGCGATCCTCCAGTTCGGACTGATCGCGGGCTGGGCCCTGGTGTTTCTCTCCAGCACAGGTCTGTATTTCAGCCTGCGGTTCAAGCACACGACCACGGCGGTGATCGCGAACATGGGGCTGGCGGCTGCGTTGTGGGCGATTATCCCGCTGATGGCGGCCATCATCCTCAATCTGCCGGGCATGGACGATTCGCTTCTCAACCCGTACATGGACACGAACCCGTTCGTCCAGGCGGGCGTCGTGGCCTCGGCGACCTCCCACGAAGGAAGGCTCGGCCGCTACAGTTGGGCGCAGGGCGGCATGAGCAACGCCGTCGACGCCACCTGCTGGATTCTCGGGACGGCCGCGGTCTATGTCGCGGTTGGTCTGGTTCTGTCGTTTTGGACCCGATCCCGCATGAGACGCAACGCGTTGTAGAGGGTCTGTTCTATGACATCTGGGCTCTTGAGGTCTTTTGTGTGGGTTCTGCCGGTCTTGACGCCTGCGGTCGCCGTTGAATTGGAGGGCTGAGGGTGGATCTGCGAAATCCGAAGTGGATGTACCTGAAGGCTGGGTTGTTCGTTGTCATCGATCCCAGGCTCCGACGCAGGAATCGCAAGCCGTCTGCGTATCCCAGAGCCGAGTGGCGAGGATCAAGGTCGTGACGTTCGGCGCCGGCGTGACATCGCCTGGAGTCCTGCTTTTTTCTCTGGGGCTCGCCGCTCTTGCTGACGACTTGTTCGGCCTTTCCACGACCCCCTGGTTTTATCTTGTCGCCGTCGCCCTGCCGCTGCCGGGGGGGGCTGCCCGCCTGGCGCGACCGGCTCGCCCAAATAGGGGTTCTCGTCTACGTCGGCGTTCTTGTCCTCCTGCCGTTCGTTGCGTGCACTCCGAGGAAGCCCTTCTGCCAGTTCTATCCGGCCATTCGCAGCCGCATGACCCGGGAGGATGTGAGAGGCGAGTTTGCCCGTCGGTTTTCCGTGAACGGCCACACGGCAGGAGCGTCTGTGAAGGGGCCGGTCGGGCGCGGGTTGTTCGCCGCTTCCCCGCATTTTGATTTGACGGCCTCGTGCCGATGGGGTATCGTTACCAGCCGCTGCACGGTCGGGCAGGGCGGGCAGGCATTCGCCGCCGAAGCCCGAGCGATTCGCCGCGCACGAGCGTCCGTAGCTCAATTGGATAGAGCATCGGTCTTCGGAA
>JAAYVJ010000308.1 GCA_012517265.1 Planctomycetota bacterium
ATCGTGGTTTCGATGGCGTGCGGCAATCCGGGGGAGGCCGCCCTGATCGTCAACGAGATGACGGAACTGTTTGTCAAGGAACACGGCGACACCGAGAGACAGGACGTCACGGACAAGCTCGTCCAACTGACGGCCCGCCAGGCGGACATCGAAAAAGACCTTCGCGAGAGCGAAGCCGCCCTGGACCAGATTCGCAAAGAGACCGGCATCACCGATCTGGAGATGCCCACGAGCGGACGCTACTTTCAGAACACGATCACGATCCGCCTGAACGACCTCGAACTGCAGAAGAACCAACTGAATCTGGCGGTCGGCCAGCTCAAGACCGACATCGAGAACCTCAGCCGCCTGGCGGAGGGACCGATCAACGAGCAGATCGCCTATGCGATCGAAAGAGATCCCGTCATGCTGACGCTGGCCCAGCAGATCGCACTGGTGGAGGCGCAGTTGTCGGGCAGGCTCTCACGATTCGGGGAAGACCATCGCAGCGTGCTTCAGCTTCAGGACACGATCCAGGAACTCCAGGCCAAGCGGGAGGCCCGAAAGACGGAGATCGCCGAGCAGACCCGCCGGGCCAATCTCAAAAACGCCCAGGACAGCCTCCGCGTGTATGAGGGGCGCCTGGCGGAGCTGGAACGCATGCGGCAGGCGGCGCTGGTGCAGCAGACGGCCCTGGACGATGCCCGCGCCTTGTACGGCCGGCAGATGAAGATCCGCGACGAGCGCATCGAAACGCTCAACGAGGTCAAGGCGCAGATCGAGAAACTCCGCCTCATGGTCAAGGACCCGGACACGCCCAAGGTGCAATTGGTGGGCAGGGCTCCCGAGCCGCTGGAGATGGTGATTTCGCGGAACCTGCTGCTGTGGGGGCCGGGCGGCACGATGTTGGGCATGATCTTCGGACTGGGCCTGGCGTTCCTCGTCGAGATGCTCAACGACCTCGTGCGAACGCCCAGCGACATCCGTCGCTTCCTGCACATTCCGCTGCTGGGCATCATTCCGGACGCCGACGAGGATCGGGCCGTGCGCGATGTGGATCTGTGCCACGTCGTCGACGAGGCCCCGCACTCGCTGCTCGGGGAGTGCTATCGCCGGTGCCGGACGAACCTGGATCTGTCCGGCGAGGGATTCAAGACGATCGTGATCGCCGGCGGTCAGCCCGGCGACGGCAAGACCTCCGTCGCGTGCAACCTGGCCGAGGCCTTCGTCGCCAAGTACGAGCGAGTGCTGCTCATCGACGCCAACCTGCGGCAGCCGAACCTGCATCTGGCGTTTCCCCGTGACGCGTCGCACGGCGACGAGCCCCGCCTGGGACTGACGAGCATCCTGACGGGCGAGTGCGAGTACCCCGACGCAGTCCGGCCCAGCAACCTGACCGGACTGGACATCATCTACGCCGGCCCGGTTGCGGCCAATCCGGCCGAGTTGCTGGCCACCCAGGCGATGAAAGATCTGCTCGAAAGCGTCGCGAAGGACTACGATCGGGTCATCATCGACACTCCGCCGGTCCTGTTGGTCAGCGACGTCAAGATGCTGGCCCGCCTGGCGAACGCGACGATCCTGGTGTTCAACGCGGCCACGACGAAGCGAGGGGCCGCCGAACGGACGATCTTCGAGCTCCAGGAAGTGGGCGCCAACGTCGTCGGATGCGCGCTGTTCGGCGTCGAGGCCATGAAGGGCGGGTACTTCCGCCAGCAGTTCAAGGCCTACCGCAAGTACCTCAAGGGGCAACTGGCGGCCGGCTCCGCGTGACACGGATGCCGGGTGTCGTCGAAAAAGGGGTTTCCATTCTCCGGCTTGGGCAATAGAATGGCGGCTCGCTTGTTCCATTACTGTGTCTTACGAGGGGTTTGAAAGCATGGAAAAATTCCTGGTGACGGGCGGAGCCGGTTTCATCGGCTCGAACATATGCAAGCGGCTGGTGGCCGACGGATGTTTCGTGCGGGTCGTGGACAACCTCCTGACCGGAAAGCGAAGCAACCTGGCGGGCATCATGGACAAGATCGACTTCGTCGAGGCGGACATGGGCGATCCCGAGGTGGCCCGCGCGGTCGTCAAGGGGATCGACGTGGTTCTGCACGAAGGAGCGCTGCCTTCGGTTCCCCGCAGCGTGGACGAGCCGCATCTGACGCATCAGCATTGCATCGACGCCACGTTCACGATGCTGATGGCGGCCCGCGACGCCCATGTGAAACGGTTCGTATACGCCGCCAGCTCCTCCGCCTATGGGGACACGCCCACGTTGCCCAAGGTCGAGACCATGCGTCCGGATCCCTTGTCCCCCTATGCCGTCGGCAAGCTCGTCGGAGAGTACTACCTCTCGGTGTTCGCCAAGGTGTACGGCCTCCAGACGATCTCTCTGCGGTATTTCAACGTCTTTGGTCCGGGGCAGGACCCCGCCAGTCAGTACGCGGCGGCCATCCCCGCCTTCATCACGGCGATCCTGAAGAACAAGCCGCCGACCGTCTACGGCGATGGGGAACAGAGCCGCGATTTCACCTACATCGACAACGTCGTCCACGCCAACCTGCTGGCCGCCAGGGCCAAGAAGACCGCCGGAGAGGTGGTCAATGTGGCTTGCGGCGAGGTTGTGACGGTCAACGCGATCATCGGCGAGATCAACCGGCTGTTGGGCAAGAACGTCAAGCCGATCTACGCCCCGGTCCGCGCCGGCGATGTGAAGCACTCCCTGGCCGACATCACCGCGGCCAGGAAGCTGATCGGCTTTGAGCCCATCGTCCTGTTCCAGGAGGGTCTCGAACGGTCCATCGACTGGTACCGTAACAACTTGAGCTGAGAGGCCAAACCCCGCTAGGGAGTTTTTGTGCGGAGCGACTGGCCTTGCTCGATCAGTTCGTCGCGGCTCGGGTACTGTTTGACCGCCAGATCGAAGGTCCACTCATAGGCGTTCACGATCCGGCCGGGATAGAGGATCTCGGCGAAGAAGTCCAGCGGCGGATGATCGTACAGAGGGGATTTGAGCTTGCGGTGTGTGTTCAGCGTCTCGTAGCCGTCCTTGCTGATCCGGACCCAATAATCGCCGTACCAGTTGAACGGCACCGTCACCGGCGAGACCCCGATCTCCTGATCGTTCAGCGTCACGATCGCGCCCTGGGGCTCGGTGTTGATCGTGAGCCGGCGTTCCACGCAGCCGGTCAGGAGGAGGGTCGCGACCAGGCAAAGAACGAGACTCGATTTGTGATCCACGACTTGTGTCTTGCGAGTTGCGAACACCACCGATCCCTCAATCATGATCATCCTTGATTCATCCAATACACATGGCTTCTACTCGGCGATCACGCACCGGCCCTGGGCCCACTGGCGAAGGGCCGAAACCTTCTCGGCCATCGTCGCCGACAGGGGCGGCGAGCCCTGCAACGCGGCGAGGATTGTCTCCGTGCCCAGGTCTGTCTTCTCCGCATAGGCGTTGTGCAGAGCGGCGATGACCGCCTGCTCGATCTCCGAGCCGCTGTAGTCCTGCGAGGCCCTCGCCAACGCGTCGAGGTCGAACCGCACGGGGTCGCGGCCTCGTTTTCGCAGGTGGATCGCGAAAATCTCCCTGCGAACCTCCTGCGTCGGCAGGTCCACGAAGAAGATCTCGTCGAATCGGCCTTTGCGCAGCAGCTCCGGCGGCAGGGCCTCGATGTCGTTGGCCGTGGCGACCACGAACACCGGCATCTGGTGCTCCTGGAGCCAGGTGAGCAGGGTGCCGAACATGCGTTGCGAAAGCCCGCCGTCCGCGCTTCGGCTGGCGGCCGAGGCGAACGCCTTCTCGATTTCGTCGATCCACAGGATCACCGGGGCCATCATCTCCGTCTGACGCAGTGCCTCGCGGAGGTTCTTTTCGGATTCCCCGATGTAGCTGGCGTAGAGCGTGCTGGGATCCAGCCGTAGCAGCGGCTGCTGCCAGGCCGTGGCGATCGCCTTGGCACAGAGGCTCTTGCCCGCGCCCTGGACACCCAGCATGAGCACGTCCTTGGGCGGGACGATGCCGAATGCCTTGGCCTCGGGGCTGAACACGTCCTTGCGGTGGTTGAGCCATTTCTTCAGATTGCTCATGCCGCCGATTTCGTCGAGGTCCAGCGGCGTCTGGATGTATTCGAGCAGGCCGCCTTGCTGGATCATGCGC
>JAAYVJ010000309.1 GCA_012517265.1 Planctomycetota bacterium
CCCGCGGTTGCGATGGGAGCCTGTGGAATGCGAAGGAGAGCGGTGATGTTATAGGGCAATTGCTGTGAAGGTGGTGGGCCAAGTCCGCGATATAATGGGTGGGAACTGATTTTTGGGAGTAGCGCGCATGAAAAGGGCAAGAATCTGGATGATGGCGGTTTGGATCGGTTTCTTGGCGATGGCGGCGATGGCTGGGTCGCGGGACGATCTCTGGAAACAAGTGAACGACGCGATCGACAAGGGATTGCCCAAGACCGCGATGGAGATCCTGGACCAGATCATCCCTGGGGCCTTGGAGGATCGGGCATACGCGGAGGCGACCAAGGCCATCTGCCTGAAGATCATCCAGGAAGGGCGGATCCAGGGGAACCAACTGGAGGAGATGATTCCTCTGCTCGAAGCGCAGATCGCCACGGCGCCTGAGGCGATGAAGCCTGTGATGGAGACGGTCCTGGCTCACTGGTATTGGCAGTACTTCCAGGCCAATCGATATCGGTTCTTGCAGCGGACGCAGACCGGCGAGGCCCCCGGCGAGGACTTCACCACCTGGGATCTGGCCCGCATCCTGGCCGAGATCGACGAGCACTTCACGCTGGCCCTGGCCGCGGAGGCGGATCTCAAGGCGACCCCGATCAGCGAGTGGGACGATTTGATCGAAAAAGGGACTATGCCGGACGCGTATCGGCCCACGTTGTACGATTTCCTCGTGCATGACGCCCTGACGTTCTACAACAGCGGCGAGCAGGCGGCCCTGCCGGAAGAGACCTTCGAGATCATGGCGGACGGCCCGATCTTTGCGCCGGTCGAGGAGTTCCTCGCGTGGGAGCCCCAGACCTCGAACACGTCGTCGGCCAAGCTCAAGGCGGTCCGTTTGCACCAGTCTTTGCTTCGCTTCCACCAGGCCGACGCCGACCCGAGCGCGTTTCTCGACGTGGACCTGCTCCGCTTGACGTTCGGCAACAACTTCGCGATCGGGCCCGAGAAGGCAGACCTGTACATCGCGGCGCTGGAGCGGTTCGTCGACGCCCATCCTGGTCACGAGGTCACGGCCCGGGCGCTCTACGAGTGGGCCAAGGCCGTCTACAATCAGGGCGATTACGTCGAGGCGCACAGGCTGGCCGGCCAGGGCTGGAGCCTGTATCCCAAGACCGTCGGCGGCAAGTCCTGCTACAACCTGATCCAGCAGATCGAGGGCAAGTCCGCCTCGATCCAGACCGAGCGGGTGTGGAACGCGCCGTTGCCGGAGATTCGCGTCACGTATCGCAACGTGACGAAGGTCTTCTTCCGGGCGGTGCCCGCCAACTACATGGACTACGCCGGGACGTACGCGTACGGCCTGAACGAGCAGCAGATCAACGCGCTGTTGGCTGTCGCGCCGGCGCTGGAATGGAACGCCGAGTTGCCCGCGACAGTCGACTACAAGTCCCGGACCGAAGCGCTACCGGCTCCGGAGGGTCTGGCCAGGGGCTTCTACTACATTATCGCCAGCCATGACGCCTTGTTCCAGAGGAGCGGCAACCAGGTGAGCATAGTCCCGATCTGGGTCAGCGATCTGGCCCTGGTCGTTCGGGACGTCAACTGCAACAATATCGTGGAGGGGCTGGTTCTCGACGCCGGGACCGGCGAGCCCATCGTCGGCGCCACGGCCACTCAATTGCTGGCCAAGAAGGGGGTATGGCCCACCCAGTACGAGGCAGCCGGCCAGACGACCTCGGACGGCAACGGCATGTTCCGTTTCGCCTCGGCGAGCGGCCAGTGGGACAGCTTCCTGATCGTCGTGGAGCATGCAGGGGATCGTCTGGTCACGAACAACACCTACTCGACCGGCCCGGACTACAATTGCCTCTCGGATTCGACGCAAACGGTCCTGTTCACAGACCGCTCGCTCTATCGGCCCGGGCAGACGATTCACTACAAAGGCATTTGCATTCACGCCGATCAGAGCACGGACACCTATGAAACCCTCGCAGGCCGGCAGGTGACCGTCGTCTTTCTGGACGCCAACGGACAGGAGATCGCCAAGCAGCAGCAGACGAGCAACGACTATGGCTCATTCAGCGGCAGCTTCACCGCGCCTTCCGACAGGCTCACCGGCCGGATGTCCCTGAGCATAGTCAGTGGTCCCG
>JAAYVJ010000310.1 GCA_012517265.1 Planctomycetota bacterium
ATCAATTTTGTCGTTCGACCGTGGGTCAAGACGGCCGACTACTGGAAGGTCTACTGGGATCTCACCGAGAAGTTGAAGGTGGCGATCGACGACAACGGCCTGACGATCCCGTTCCCGCAGCAGGACGTCCACATCAAGACCAACGTCGCGGCCTCGGCCCTCAGGAGCGCATGACGTTTCAACTCCGGTTTCCCTGCGCCGTCGCCTACTCAGTCCCTCCCAGAACGGCGACGGTGCAGGGCTGGAGGTTCTCGATGCGGGTCTTGAGGTCGCAGATCCTGGCATCGATCTGCTCGCATCGTCTGGCCGTCTGCTCGACGCGACCGAGTTCCGGATCGAAGCTCAGGGGCAGGATCTCGGCGTCGGCGCTCACCTTCAGGACGCATCTCATTTGCCAGGTGTTCGACGGTTTCCTCGTCTCGGCCTGCTGCGACGCGGACGATCTCAACGGCAGCAGAACCGCCGCAAGGAACATGATCCCCAGTGTCGGTCGCCTCAACGGTTCCATTCTCGCTCTCCTTGAAATCCTGTTTCCGCCGGGACGCGGTCGGCGGCGTTCCGCGATCGTGGGGACATTATCCCAGGGAACCGAGCGCTAGCTCAAGGAAGAAGACGCGGCCGACAGGCGCGGGCGGCCGTCCGACATGGGAGTACGTAGAAATACGTATTTTCTCGCCGTATCCATGAAGTTGTCGATTCTGGTCATGCCAAGGCCTGTTTTCTGTTGACAGGGGTCGTGTGCCTGGCTATTCTCTCGTCATGGGATCGTAGATGGGGGAATCCCATTTCTGGACGGTCTTTGAGGGGCGTGCAACATGATTGACAACGGCAGAGAACGTCTCGCGGCACTGGCCCTGGCGGCAGTCGTGGTTGTCCTGTGTGGCTGTTCCAAGAAGGAGCCCCTTGCTCCGTCGCCTGCGCCGGCGGCTTCGCAGACTTCGGCGGCGTCGAAGGAGTCCCAGACCCAGACGGACACCGCGACGAAGGCGGCCGAGCCGACCCAGGCCGCGGCGGGATTCGACTCCAAGGAGTTCCTCGCCTCGCTGGACCAGAACAAGGACGGCAGGATCACCCGCGAGGAATACGGCGCCATCTGGAAAGACAAGGCTGTCGCGGAACGCAACTTCAAGATGATCGACCGCAACGGCGACGGCGTCCTCACCGGCGATGAATTCAAGCCGGCGGGTATGCCAGAGTAAGGCATCCGTGACCGAAGGGGATCGGGGAAGGGACCACTTTCCGGCTTTTCGCTATAGCGTCCCAGGGGCGAGCGTCTATCCCCGTCGATCCCTGTGAGCAGACTATGCGTGAGAGGTCTGAGCGGCCGGCTCGAAACGCGTAGGGTCTGATCCGTCTCTTCGTTTTCACGGGTTCTCCGTTGTCTGTCTGCAAAGGAGGTCATATGGGCAAGGTAACGGTTGGATTGAGTACTTTTCTCATCTTGATGGCTTTCGTGCCGAGCGGTCTGTCGGTGAATTTCCAGAGCCAGAGCATGAATGTGCAGGCCCTTTGCCAGGTGTACGCCGGGGATTTGGGGGTGGAATTCGCTGGCCAGGGGGGGCAAGTCGGAGGAGGGGGCATGCCCGGCTTGGCGGGGACGGTGCAGGTGCCGCAGAAGTTCGTGCTGTTGGGCATCCCAAAGGCGACGCCGCTCGGAGCCTACGACAGCAACAATGACAACATGCTGACCGCGGACGATCTCCAGGTCAACGAGCCGGTGCGGTTCGTGGGCCAAGCCGATGGGAATGTCAAGATCACGATCCCGCGTCTGAATCGTGAGCACATTCTGTTGAGTCCCGCCAACGGAGGGTGGTGGCCGATGCTGGCGGAAGGACTGGGTTTCAAGCCGGATGGGCTCCGGGTCGTCGGGCAACCCTTTGTTGCGGTGTGCGGCGTCGTGGTGGACCCGAAGAAGCTTATCGCCCTGGGATTCCAGGAGGTCATGGAAGGCGCCCGTCTGGAGTTGTACGACTACATTGAGGAAGTGTGGCGCGCCCAACCCCTGTTGGCGGATCTGGCAGGCGTCCGCGGGCAAGAGTCGGAGCTTGCAGCGATCAAAGACGTGTTCCTCGGCAAGATCACCATCGGGGCCGGCGACGTGGCCTTGCGAGACATGCCGAACCGGGGTGCGGAATCCGGTAAGTTCGTCGCCGCGTTAAGAGACCGTGGTATCTCCGTGGTGCTACCCAAAATACCGGGTTTTGTAGACCGTAGCGGCTCTCTGATTGGAATGGTCGCCGAGGCTGACAAACTCCGGGCTCAGGGCCTCGTTGGAGCCCGCGTGGGAGATCACGTCCACCTGATTCCCCAGGGCCAGGACTGGAAGGTCAGGCTGTGTTTGCCCCGAGGCAAGACGACACTTCTTCGCGTCAGCGAGCACGGCGCAGTCGAACGAGTCGAACTCAAGCAGAAGTAGTCGGTGTCCGCCGGAGACAGGGGCGGAAGATCACAGGACCTTATAGAGGAGAAGAACGGCGATGTGTAGACGAGTGCTGGGAGTTCTTGGGTTGTTGTTGGTTGCCGCCGGTCCGGCGGCGGAGAACGCGATGGCAGGGGAGTCTGCTCTGATTGTGCCGCAGTCGATCAAGGGCACGGGCGAGTACTCGAATTCGCCCTCCCTGATCATCGACGGCCAGAGGCCGGCGGAAGAGACGGCCTGGAACGACGATGCCTGCGTGTATTGGGAAAAGCCCCAGGCTCGTTTCGTCATCACGCTGGACGGCGTCTACCAGATCACCGGTCTTGCCATCCAGGCGGACAACAACGATGACTATGTCCTCGAGACCTCGACCGACGGCAAGAGCTTCTCTCCGTTGTTGGTCGTCCTGGGCGACTGGGGCGGGGTCTTCAGCGGAATGCAGAGTCTCAGCACGCTCCCAGGCGATCCGCATTTCGTTCCGGAGATGGCCTTCAAATCGGCGTCGGCCAAGTACGTGAGGCTCTCGGCCCGCAACGGCGATGAGGCGTATAGCGTCTCGGAGTTGACGCTTTACGGCAATAAGGTGCTCTCAGACTCGGTTTCGCCCCCTGTCGTCACGGGCGGGGACGCGACCACGGCCCAGGTTCAGACGGTCCTGCTCAAAGCCAAGAGCGTCAAGGGCGCCGGCGAATTCTCACACGCCGCCAAACTGCTCATCGATCAGAAGATGCCCAAGCAGGAGACCGAGTACGACAACAAATCCTGTGTCTATTGGAGCGATCCGGAGACCGCCTTCATCATCGACTTGGGCGAGGCTTTCTGGATCAGCGGTTTGACGATCCAGGTGGACAACAACGACGACTACGTGATTCAGGTTTCCCTGGATGGCAAGGTGTTCAAGCCCCTGCTGACCGTCCGTGGCGAGTGGGGCGAGGTCGTCGACGGGATGGAGACGCTCAGCACGCTGGCCAAGGACCCGCAGTACCTGCCGCAGATGGCGGTCAAGCCGGCCCAGGCCCGGTACGTCAAGCTCATCGCCAAAGGTGGCGACGAAGCATACTCCGCCTCGGAACTCCTGCTCTACGGTTCGAAAACAGCCCCTGTCGTGATGGCGTCCCCATCCCAGCCGGCCGGTGGGGCCGTTCCGCCGCCGGAGAACGTCCCGGCAGTCACCGCAGGCGCTGATGGCGACCTGGAGAGTGTCTTCAATGCCATCGACACGAACAAGGACGGCAGAGTCAGCAAGGAAGAATACGCGGCCATCTGGAAGGACAAAGTCGACGTGGATAAGAACTTCGCGTTCTTCGACAAGGACGCCAGCGGCTTCATCGAGAAGGCGGAGTTCCTGAGCCTGCGCGACGGGCTCAAAGAGGGCGCAGGCCAGGACCAGTCGGGGCAGAACGCCGAGGGCGAGGAGCAATCCTCGCACTTGGATCCGATTCTGGTCCAGAAGGCCATCGACGCTTTGCCGAAGTGGGCCCAGATCAATGAACTCGCGGAGGCCGGCAAGTATGCGGAACTCGATGCGATCGTCAAGAGTCTCGGGTTCGAGAACTGGCTGGTGCTGAACTTCTATTTCAACATGGTCTGGACCGTCTCGCAGGCGGCGGAGAATCCGGGAATCAAGGACATGTTCACGCCCACTCTCGGCCAGGAGGCCGTCGAGGTCATCCTCCGTCCGGAGAATCTCGCCAAGATCAAGGCCAACGCGCCGACTTCGTCTTCTCGATAGGCGACCCAAACGAATGAGCATCGGGAGGTGTACACCCGACATTGCGAATACCCCATCGATTAGGAGGCACTGTATGGATCTGAGAACACGTCGCACGACTGTGGCCATGGTGGTGTCCCTGGTGATCGTACAGGCAGTCTGCGGATTGGCGCAACCAATCCCGGCGGCGCAAACGCCGGTTCCCCAGCAGTTCCTGGAGTTCGACAAGGTCACGCACCAGAGCGTCTGGAACGGGCAACCCGCCCAATTCCCGATCTACGCCGGCCGCAACGGAGCCAAGATTCTCTACGTGCTGCTGGGCAAAGCCCCCGCTCCGGAGGACGTCTGCGTCGAGGTGACGACGCAGTACATCGGCCGGTTCGCCAAGACCGACTACCAGGTCAAGGGCAACCTCATGTCGATTGCCAAGACGGCTGTTCCCAGGCCCGCGTCCGACCTGGCGCTCCAGGTCCAGGCCACCGACGCCGGCTACAAGTTGACGATCACCCGTGGGACCGACACCCTCGTCGCCAACGTGCCGGCCCCGGACGATGAGCTGGACAAGCTGTTGAAGAACCCGCCGGCCAACGCCCGGGAGACCCCGATTCAGAAGGGCGTCATCAAATACTTCTCCGGCGTCGAGGAGAAGGTCGAGGCGGAACAGGCCAAGACGTCCAATCCGGCGGGAGGGCCGAGCAATGCAGTGGCGGCCGCCATGCCTGTGGCGTCGGCCAACAAGACCTTCCACAGCGAAGTTCTGCCGCAGTTGAAGAAGCTCCAGGAAACGCAAGGCTCGACGATTGCGGTGGGGCCTCAACAGCCACCCCAGGGCTCGGGGAAGAAGACTTTCCTGCCGCCGTTCCAGGATGCAGGGACCCGGCATGAGAACCACAACGGCTGGATGGCCAGCGGCATCGCCGACAAGATCACCGGCCAAGTGCTTTCGACCACGCAGGGAATTGGCTACAGCGACGCCAAGAAGCGGGGCGAGAACTACAGTTGGATCCAGTGCAAGTGGAACGCCAACAAGAGCGGCAAGCTCAAGGCCACCGGCACCTTCGTGGAGATCCACGCCACCGGTTTGAGCAGCCCGCCGGTCTTCGCGATGGCGACCAGCACCGCGTACCTTTACGTCGGCGTTCGCAACGAACGAACGCAGAAGGACATTTGGCAGGAGTATTCCCTCGGCCGCAGCCCCGGCGGGGTGATTCCCTTCGTGAACATCCTGCCGATGCGTCAGGTGACGGCCAGCGGGCTGGACGTGCAGAACGGCGATGAGATCGTCTTCATGGTCGGCGTCTGCGACTACTCCAGCGCCAAGGCCGGCGCCCACGCCCACGGGGAGGCCAACGCCCGCGTGCAACTGATCCAGGTCGAGGTGGATTGACGTGCTCGCCTGACGTTTTTTGCGTAGGACAGCATGGCGTTCTGGCCGGCTTTGTGCTCGCCAGAACGCCATGGTCCTAATACTATGGGTGAACTTCTGAAGAGAGAATAGAGCATCCTCGGCTGGCCGAGATCTGTTCTTTCTTTTTGTACTATCGGAGGCACGTGTATGAACCGGTTCTGCTGTGGCGCTCTTGTCGCGTATCTGTGGCTCTCAGGCTTCTCGGTGTCAATCCCTGCGGTTTGGGGGGCGCAAGCCCCTGTCTTCAGCAAAGTGGTGCGGTTCTCAGGTCTGTTCCCCTGTGAACTGGTTTGTGACAACGAGAAAAGCCTGATCATCGCTCAGCCTGGCGTCATGCAGGCACCCATGACCGTCACGAAGCTCAATGCCTCCGGGGGCGTGGTCTGGACAAAGAGCTTCCCCGGCGACTGTACGGAGTGCCACGCC
>JAAYVJ010000311.1 GCA_012517265.1 Planctomycetota bacterium
CGTGACGCACTTGTTGCGGTCCAGTTTCAGGAAGAAGGCGGAGGCCCGGTTGAAGGCCGAGAAGATCACGCCGAGCGGGCACAGGACCCGGCACCAGGGCCGGCGGAAGAAGAAGATCGCGACCAGGAAAACCACGACGACCGTGACCTTCAGGGCGTTCGGCCAGACGACGGCCTCGCCTTTGGCGGCCTGCTGGACCATGTTCGGAAGCGCCACTTCGAGCCCGCCGGCTGGGCAGACCCGGCAGAAGAACAGCGGGTGTTCGATACCGAAGAAGTACGGGATCGCCAGGACCAGCGCGCCGAGTACGACGAATCGCAAGTATCCCATCCAGCGGGGCAGCTCGAACTTGGGCGTCGGGACGCGGGCAGCGAGGTCCTGGAGCAGACCGAAAGGACAGGCCCAGCCGCAGAACAGGCTGCCGACGAGGGCCCCGACCAGGACGAGAATCCCGAGCGTGAGGAAGGGGATCGCGTGCAGGATGCCGACGCCAGCGAGACTGCCGATCAGGGCGCTGGATTCGGCCAGGGCGCCGATGGGGCAGCCGAAGGTGGCCAGGGGGCAGGCGTAGCAGTGGAAGACCGGGGCGCAGACGGCGTGGTACTGAAAACCGAACGGGGCGAGCCAGATCGTGAGGAAGGCGGTCTGGATCCAGAGGCGGTACGGTTGCAGTCGGGCGAAGACGCGGGCGAATCTTGTCTTGTCGGCCATGATCGCCATGGCTCCTTTACCAGGGAGGGGCGGGGGAATCCGGATTCGGTTCAGGCCGTGGACACCACGGCAGTCGGTCACTGGCCTCAGGTCGGGCAGGCGGCCGCGGGCTTTGCGGGAGCCGCGGGTTTCGTGGGCTCCGCCGCGGTCTTCTTGACTTCTTCAGACCCCACGGAATTGGCGTCGCCCTGCGAGACGACCGGCGTGACGGCCGATTCGGAGACCTCCGCCGCCTGACTCTGCCGATCGGACGAGACCGCGGCGGCCTGCGAATGCAGGCCGTAAGCGATCAGGCCGATCCCGAGGACCGTCAGCACGACGCACATGACCGTTCTTCGCTTCTGCATAACACACCCCATGGCCGCGACAGCCACGATGCTCCCAATCCGAAGTCATCGCTTCAAATCCAAGATGGCGACTCTCGGAATTCACAATCAAAATGGCGGAGGCGAATGGGAATCGAACCCACCCAGGACCTTCTCGGCCCAACGCTGGTTTTGAAGACCAGGGGCAACACCAGTCACCAGTCACCTCCGCAGAAACGCTCGTTCTGGTTCCAGCGCACGTTCATGGTATCAGGCTCCGTGGCGAAAGGCAAACAATCTTCTCGCGGGGCCGACCGCGATCGCGCGGACAGCCTGAAGGTCTCAACGGTAGTCGACGGAGCAGGAGCCTTCGCCGTCGGTGAGAAAGACGCCGGGGCCGGGGTATCGCCAGGATTCGCCGGAGGCGGTGCGGGCGGTGAAATAGTACTCCCGACACGCGGCGGCCTTGGCGAGGTCCAGACGGTAGGTGCCCGCCGCGGCTACGCCGAGGTCCAGACTCATGTTATAGGCGACGCCGGCGACCACCGCCTGGACCGAGGTCGGCGCGCCGCCGCTGGGGTCCCGGTAGTTGAGCAGGAACGTCGTCTTGCCCGCCGCGAGGAAGTCGTGACAGCCGGCCACGATGGGCGGCTTGATCGCCGGCTCGTTCGACGCCAGGTCCTGAACCCAAAGCGACCGCCAGCCGTCGGTGTCCGGCGAATAGCCGATGCCCGCCGAATGCAGGCCGGCGTTCATGATGTTCGTCCTGTGCCCGGCGGCGGAGGTCCCGTCGCCGGCGCACTGGCCGCCCGACTCGTCGCACAGCCAGACATCGATCACCGCCTTGGCCGTAGGGTATCCCGCCGCGATGTTCTCCCCGAGCGTGCGGGCCTGGGGATAGAAACTCAGAATCCGCTCCGCCCACAAGGTGCCATCGCAACTATCGTGCTGAAAACAACCATTTTGCGACATGTCCACCGCGTGCGACCGGGCGGATTGGTTCAACAGCGGCTCGTAGTACAGCGGCTCAATCGCGGCCTGCGTCCTCAGAATGCCGCTCGGACTGGGCTGAAAACCGGCCATGTACTTGTCGCGGTAGGCCTGCGGCGCCATCCGGACCGCGTTCGTGTAGACCAGGACCTGTCGCTCGAAGAGGCTCGGCAAGCCGTTGATCGGGGCTCCCGTGTACTTCTCCTGGACCTGCGATCCGCCCAGCTCGAACCCCTGAACATCCGCCGCGCCGGATGGGTCGCGAACCTGGACGACCACCGTCGCGCCGCTTTGCCCGGCGGTCGGCGTCCAAGCCACCCGGCCGGAAATCGAATCGATCGTCATGCCCACAGGAGAGGCCAGCAGAGAGTAGGCGAGCTTGTCGCCGTCCGGGTCCACCGCTTTGACGCTGTATGTAAAGGCTTTCCCTGTCTGTACTTGTGACGGAGGCACGCTGGTAATGCGCGGCGGGCTGTTGCCGGTGCAGGCCGGGTCGTAGGGATCGCCGCAGGCCAGCCACTCCCGGGCGAACGCCCAGTAATCCGCGAAGGTGATCACGCAGTCGCCGTCATAGTCCATCAGCAGAGTACAGGGGTAAATGGTGAAGTTCGCATCGCTCTGGTCCGAGCCGGCCGACTTGCCGGCGGCGATGACCCGGATCAGGCATCGCGGCGACGACACCGCCGGCGTCTTCCAGACGTAGTGGCCCAGTCCCTTGCTGACCGGGGCCGCAGTGGCAACGGTCTCCCACAGGACGCCATCGGTAAAGGAAAACTCGATCGCCACCTGCGAAATGCTCGCATCACATTGCCAGACAAGCACTTGCGTGCTGCCGGCTGGGAACGACTCCCCCCCGTTGGGATTGACGACACGCACCGCCCCGCCGCACAGGCCGACCAGACAGCCCGCGAGCATCAAGGAGACGCACAAACCGGTGGTTTTCATGCCGGATCGACTCCACTACCAACCGAGATTGAGCCCATCCTTGCTTTTCTGAAGAGATTTTGCCGAAAATTCCACTCGGCAGCACCCCCTGTCTCCATTTCTTCTCTATATTATACACAGGCGGCTGATGAAGTTCAAATGCCGCCAGAAGGCGTCTTCCGGCCGTGCTCGGAAGGAAGGGGGGCAGCAGGGGGGTATGAGCATCATCGACGCAGCGATCGACGCTATCGCCAGACGGTGCAGGGGTTCGACACGCCAGACCCGCGCAGGGTGCAACGCCCAGGCGGAACCCGTGCAGGCCCCGGCCCGCAAGGGGACTCAGACTCCCGCCACATCTTCCATGTCCGGTGTCTACCAAGACTTTCCCTATTTCGAATTCTCGTGTTACCACGCGTCCGGGCTGTGCCTTATTGGAGGTGAAGGGCATTGATTGAAGGGGTGTATGGGATGAATATGGTGCTCGTCATACTTCATATCGCGGTCCTTGCGACCTTGGTCTTCGCCTACGGCCGAGAGTGAGTCCGACCGGGACCTCGACCTTCCGCCGGGCCGACCGCAACAGCCGATTGGCCCGCCCTGCTCTGTGCTGTCTCGCCTTCCCTAATCTCTCGCGATTCTCCCTGTTTCACTCCTCCGACTTGATCGCCTAATCCGGTATCATCAGCTCCGTTCCCGCCCTGACCATGTTCGCATCCACAGGCGAATACAGACGCTTGCCGAACCGCGCGCTGATCGCGATCACCATGTGCCCGCCGGCCGAGAACCCGAGCACTCCGATCTTGTGCGGGTCGATGTGCCACTTGCCGGCGTGAAGACGCACCAGCCCCAGACCCTGCGCGTGTGGTATATTGCCTGATAGTCATGCCCTTCAAACCCTAATGCGAGCTTAGGATGCGTGAGTCTCCAGGACTTGTTCTCCTCATCGCAGACAACATCGCGCCGCACGCAGAGGTCGCCACCTCGCCAGGGGCGAGACGTCCGGGGGATCTCGACGCAATCCAGACGGTCAGGCACTGGACAGGAGAGAGGAGGCGACTATCCGCAGGTGGTCGCGGGACTCCGCGTCAGACCGAGAGATCCTGCATTCGGTCAGTTGCAGTCGGCGTTCGCCCCGGCGAGTTTGAAGACCTGCGACATCTTCCTAATGATGTCGGCGCGGGCGACGATTCCCAGAAGCCTTCCATCGCGGACGATCGGCACCCGGCGGAAGTTGCGACGGATCAGGCACGCGCAGACATCGCCCAGGGGGGCCGTCGGCTCGAACGCGACGACATCGACCGTCATGTGGTCCCGCACCGTCGAGAGGCAGGCCTCGCGGTCGTCCAGGCAGCGGATGATGTCCTTCTCGGTGATCATGCCTTCCAGACGCATCGCGTCGTCCACCACGGGCAGGCCTGTGACATGTCGGGTCGAGAGGATGTCCATCACTTCGGTCAAAGGAGTCTCTTTCCGAACGGTCAGCAGGCCGTGCACCATCGCGTCCTGAGCCAGGAATTCCTTTCTCAAACGGGGCGTGACGGGAACCGACTCCGGCGGGTGAAGTCGTTCCCTGTAGACCCGGATCAGATCGGCCCGCGTAATCATGCCGGCCAGGCGGCCCTGGTGCAGAATGGGCACTCGCCGGTACACGCTCGCGGTCAGGCAGTCGTAGATGTCCGAGAACGGCGATTCGATGTCGAACGTGACGATGTCCCTGCTCATGTAGTCGCCCACAAGGCCCGGCAGGTATTCCTGCTCGTACAGGAGCTTGAGCACGTCCTTCTCGGAGAGGATTCCCGCCAGTCGCCCCTGGTTTGTCACAGGCAGTCCGCTGATGTGCTTGTCCAGCAGAAGCTGGATAGCCTTGCAGACGGGCTCGCCCATGTCGATGCTCACTACGCCGTACTGCATCACGTCCCGGGTCGGGAGCGAGCGGAATCGAGCCCGGTCGGATGAAGGACGCGCTGTCTCAGCCGCAGTGCTTGTTGTACGTCTCATATGGCTCTCCCTTGTGCGTTCGTCTTCTAAAGCCGGAGTTGTCGCCTCGCAGGGACTCGACTCCGACATCCCTAGTACATCGTCGCAGAACGAGCCCTACATTAGCCGGAACAGATCCGACCAGCGCCGGAATGGCCTGGTTTTGGCGAACCACCGTGAAATTTACGTAGAAATACCTAGGTTCAGCGTTCGAGGACGGCGCGTCGGGAAATGCGGCGGCAACAGACTCTCTGTTTCGATGATGTGTGCCGTCGGCCGCAAAGGCTTGTTTCCGCTTTTCCGCGGGGGACGGCTGCGCTGCTTCAAATCGATTGACACTGTGGATAGAATGGAGATGTTGGCTCGAATGAATCGTGATGGCAGACAGATGGAGACACCCTATGTCGGGTCGATTGGATCGTCGGGATTTCCTGAAACGGTCTCTGGCCGGGTCGGCCCTCGGGGCGGCGGCGTTCAGCCTCGAAGAACAGGCGCTTC
>JAAYVJ010000035.1 GCA_012517265.1 Planctomycetota bacterium
ATACGTTCGCTCCTGCCCGAACCGGGAATACGCGAGGATGAAGACGATCCCGGGCAACGATCGGCTTGGGAGATTGGCTCTGCCTTGACCATGCTTCTGGCCCAATGCGATAAATCTCAGGGGAGTGGGGACAGAGTCCCCAAAGCAATAGGAACACGCGGGACCCGATGGACTCTCATCACAACGCCGCTTTCAACGCCCCGCCGAAGAGCAGGTCCAGGCCTTTGGCCAGACCCTGGAGCTGAGCCTTCTGGCGGGCGAGTTCCTCCTCGCCTTTGCCGGTGAGCGCATAGTAGCGACGGTTCCGGCCGGAGTCGGTCGTCTCCCACTTGGCTTCGACGAGCTTCTTGGCCTCCAGGTTGTACAGCAGCGGGTACAGCGTGCCCTTGCCGAGCGTCAGGACGTCGCCGCTTCGCTGCTCGATCGCCTGGCTGAGCTCGTAGCCGTACATCGGCCCCCGCGAGAGAATCTGCATCACCACCACCGGGGCCACGCCTTTGAGCAACTGGCTCTCGAATTTCATGCGAACCTCCCATTTCTCCTGGACCCCTTCCAGGTCTGGACGGGAGTATTATGCATTGCATACTATGCGATGTCAAATAAAATCGAGAATAAGTTGAAAGTGTGAAGTTTGAAGTGTGAAGTCAGAGGAAGACCGCCGTCCTGCGCCGCTCCTCTAGCTTGAAACTTGACACTTCACACCTGACACTCCCCACGAACCTTGCAGCGGAGGCGGGGATATGATTCCATAGGATCAGCGCAAGCACGATTCGATTGCAGCGTCGAATCGGCGTTTCGTGCCGGCGGCTGCGGAGCAACACATGCGAAGGGGAATCGCGACATTCACGCTGGATACGGGCCATTGCCCGCCCTGGCTGTTCGAACGGATGGTCAAGCTGGGCCGGGAGATGGTCCGCGTGCTCGTGGCCGAGCACGGGCCGGACGAGTTCATCCGCCGGATCGCGGACCCCGTCTGGTTCCAGTCGCTGGGGACGGTGCTCGCCTTCGACTGGAACGCCTCCGGCCTGACGACGATCCTGACCGCCGCCCTCAAGGAAGCGATCCGCCACGAGGAGAAGGACCTGGGTCTGTTCATCTGCGGCGGCAAGGGCAAAACCTCCCGCAAGACACCCGACGAGATCCTCGGCTGGGCCGAGACGCTCAGCCTTCCCGACGGCTCGGGGTCCAACCTCGTCTACAACTCCAGGATGGCCGCGAAGGTGGATAACTCCCTGATCCAGGACGGCTATCAGATCTATCACCATGCCTTCTTCTTCTCGCGAAACGGCGCGTGGGCGGTGGTGCAGCAAGGGATGAACGAGGCCGACGCCTCGGCGAGGCGGTATCACTGGTTCTCGGAGAACGCTCGCGATTTGATCTGCGAGCCGCACAGCGGGATCATCGCTCCGGCCCGAATCGAGCACACGCTGAACCTGACCGCCCGCGACAGCGAGTCGAACCGCAAGCTCAGCGTCGAACTCGTCGACGCCGGCTTCAATCCCGTCATGAAGGACATTGAGATCCTTAGGGCCCACGCCTCGCCTTTGAGCAAAATGGTCAGCCTGCGACACAAGGGCGAGCAGCTCACCTTCCTGCACCTGGAGAATAAGGAATTCGCCGATCATCCGGTCGTGCAGGAGGATTTTTCGAAGAGCCGGTACCTGGAGAAGATCCTGCGCCTGCTCTGCGACACGCGGCCCAAGACCTACGAACAACTGATCGCCACCGAAGGCGTCGGGCCCAAGACGGTGCGAGCCCTCTCGCTGGTCGGCGAGGTGATCTACGGCGCCAAGCCCTCCTACGAAGACCCGGCCCGCTACTCCTTCGCCCACGGCGGCAAAGACGCCACCCCCTATCCGGTCGACCGCACCACCTACGACCAGACCATCGCAACGCTGGCCGAAGCCGTCCGTCACAGCCGGATGAACGCCCTGGACAAAGACAAGGCCCTCCAGCGC
>JAAYVJ010000312.1 GCA_012517265.1 Planctomycetota bacterium
AACGTATGTGGAATAGGGTCTGTGGCCGTTGCAGGAATTGTCCGTGACGCCGTCGATGATGGAGTCCAGGTTGTTGCGGTCCCGACTGGGGTCGTATCGCGACACCGAGGCGGCGGGCGTCACTTGGATTCCGGCCGCCAGCGCCTTGGCGACCAGGCCGGCCGGCCCGTTCGGATCGCGTCCGGCGGGCTCCGCGACGACGGCGTTGGGCTCAGGGATCGCGAAGACCAGATCGAACTCGTCCATCGCGACGGAGCCGCCATTTCGCAAGATGTTGTCCCAAGCCAACAGGAGCATCTCCAGCGCGATGCCCCGAATCGAGTCGAGCTGGGGCAGCGCCGCCGCCGGGTCGGGGAGTCCTGGCCGCGACACATTCAGATACGCGTCGCCGCAGACGGCCGGATCCGTCAGATCGTTCGGCAGGCCGGAGAAACCGTGGAGAATCCCGAGGAGCCCGCCCGCGGTGGCGGGATTGCAGTCGCAGTCCCACCCGGCCAGGACGGCGATCTGCACGGTCTGCTTGAAGTCGCCTTGGCCGTAGAGCAGGGCCAGGACGGTCGCGCCGGTGTTGATCGTGGACTCGACCCAGTTGTAGTAGCGCCCGAGACTCTCGGAGCCTTCGTATCTGTCGTAGAGCTTCCGCCGCGTGGCTCGCCAGTCGAGCGAGCCGTCGTTGGCGTCCTGGAGGTACCAGTCTCGCACGTCCCTCACCACCGCAGCCGTGCGGCTGGCGGCCGGGACGGCCTCCAGGCCCCTGGCGACCAGCTCGACCACGTTGGGCTCGAAGAAGGCCTGTGCGTACATCGCCGCATAGAACTGGGCCGCGTGGACGGGGAACCCTTCGTTGGTGACGCGCCCGAACCGGCCGGCCAGATCGATCGCGGTCTGAGGCAGACCCGGCGAGATCGCACCAAGCGACTCGGTGCCGATCTGGGCGTCGATGGAATACCAATGCTCATTATGGGTGCGGCCGCCCGTCTGGGGAGGCAGATAGCCGTCGAGCATCAGGTTCCAGGCTTGCTTATTGGCGACATAGATCCCCTCGGCCGTTGTGTGTTTGAGCCAGCCGTCGGCGATCTGAACGGAATTGCAGTCCAATCCGCAGGTCAGAAGCATGTGGAGGGACAGGTACTCAATGTCGGTGTCGTCGTCGGCGTCCCAGACCTGCTTGATCCGCCAGGCAGCCGCGTCCGCCGGGTTGGGGGAAGAACCGGTGTAGAGTCCCTCGGTCTCCCGGCCGGCGGCGTTGCCGATCAGTTGGCCGAGCCACATCCCCCGCATCCTGTCGTACAGCTCGAAGGCCGAGATCGCACGATCAGCCCGTGTGACGGAACCTCCGAGGCCGGCAATCAGGAGTGCGGCAAACACAATCAAGTGCCTGCTACCCAAACGAACCCCCAAGATCACCCTACCCAACTCTTCGTATTGTACCTGTTTTGAGCAACAAATCCAAGCGGTTTCTGCCTGGATTTCGGCTGGGTTTCACCAGATTGACAGCCGGATCGGTCCCGAATCGCATCCCATAATCGCAGTGCGTCCGATACTGTGACGGGACTTCCCGCACGCGGTCTTCCGCTTCCTGGGTCACTTATCTTTGATAAAAGAGCGAGCCGTTAGCCGATGAAAAGGATAATGCGCCGGCGGCTGCGACACGGGCGGATGGAATGCCCGCGGCGGACGCGCCGCCGGACCTGCGGACTATGCACGGATGCTCTGTCTTCCCCTTGCACATCCGACGGGCACGGAGTGCGCTCAAATTGAGGTTGCCCCGTGCCGGCGAATCGAGTAATGTCATCCGCGTGCGGTTCGTCCTGTAATCTCTTTCTCGGCGCAGCGTGTCTCGCCGCGCCGGCGCCAGTGGAGAAAGCGCCATTATGACCAAAGCACTGATCACCGGCGGCGCCGGGTTCATCGGTTCCCATCTGGCCGAGCGGCTGCTCGACAACGGCGACGAGGTCCTCGTCATCGACAACCTCAGCACCGGTCGGCTCGCCAACCTGGAGAGCTTTCGCCGGCGTCCCGGCTTCCAGTTCGTCAAGGGCGACATCCGCGACGTCAGCCTCGTGCAACTGCTGGTCTCGCAGTGCGACGTGGTGTATCATCTGGCGGCCGCGGTCGGGGTGCAACTCATCGCCGACGCCCCCGTCCACACGATCGAGACGAACATCGCCGGGACGGAGATCGTCCTGGAGGCCTCGAACAAGTTCGGCCGCAAGATCCTCCTCGCTTCCAGCAGCGAGGTCTACGGCAAGAGCGAGAAGATCCCCTTCGGCGAGGACGACGACTTCGTGCTCGGCGGCACCGCGTTCTCCCGCTGGGCCTATGCGTGCAGCAAGGCCATCGATGAATTCCTGGGCCAGGCCTTTCACCAGCAGTACGGCCTGGGGGTCATCAGCGCGCGGTTCTTCAATACGATCGGTCCCCGGCAGACCGGGCGGTACGGCATGGTCGTCCCACGGTTCGTGCAGTGGGCCCTCAAGAACGAGCCCATTCAGATCTACGGCTCCGGCGTGCAGACGCGATGCTTCTGCTACGTCGAGGACCTGGTCGATGCCGTGATCGCGTTGATGGGGTGCGAGCAGGCGGCCGGGCAGGTTTTCAACATCGGGTCCTCCGAGGAAATCAGCATGGAGGGCCTGGCCGACCGGGTCATCGAAATCACCGGTAGCGCCAGCCGCAAGGAGTTTGTACCTTATGAGGTCGCCTACGGCCGCCCGATCGAGGACATGATGCGGCGGGTGCCGAGCACCGAGCGGATCCGCAAGGCGGTCGGCTGGCAACCGAAGACGAGTCTCGATCAAACGCTTCGGATCATCGTGGAGCACTGTCGGAAGAGGGGCTGACCGCAGGGGACGCGGAGGGACGCAGAGAGTGGAAGTGAATGAGGTGAGCGGGCAGGTGGTGGATGCAGCAATCAGAGTGCACTCGGTCCTCGGACCGGGACTTCTGGAGAACGCATACGAAACCTGCCTCAAACACGAGTTGGAGAAACGAGGGCTCCAGGCTGAACAACAAGTGGGTCTGCCGATCATCTACGACGGCATCAAGATGGACGTCGGGTATCGGCTGGATCTTTTGGTTGAGGGCTGTGTCATCGTTGAACTCAAGGCGGTTGACAGACTGACGCCGGTCCATGAGGCACAACTCCTGTCCTACCTGAAGTTCAGTGGCAAGAAAGTGGGGCTGTTGATCAATTTCAATGTCGCCCAACTGAAGAACGGCATCAAGCGAATGGTGAATGAGCTATGACTGCGAAGCCAAATACTCCGCGATCTCAGCGTCCTGTGCGGTTAGACTCCGTCTCTGACGCTAAGACCAGGACAGGAGATTGGGACGTGCTGATTGTCACGGCCTCGAACGAGCGGCAGGCCGAGGCATACGAGGCGCAGTTGAATCTCCGCCGCGAGTTGGGCCTGCTCAGCGACGTCCGCGAGGCGATCGTCGTCGCCGACCCCGGCGGCAGGCGGATCGGCAGCGGCGGCAGCACGCTCTATTGCCTGATGGAAGTCCTGCGCCGCAGGCTGGGCGATCGGCTGGCGAACTCGGACGCACGCGACTGGGAGCAAACGCTTGCCGAGCTTCGAATCCTGATCGTCCACGCGGGCGGCGATTCCCGCCGGCTCCCGGCCTACGGGCCCTGCGGCAAGATCTTCATCCCGGTGCCCGGTGAGAATGACAGCGCCGTATGCCTGAGCCTGTTCGATCGGCAGTTGCCGACCTATCTGGCGCTTCCGGCGCCGACCCAGGGTCGGGGACAGGTCGTGATCGCCTCGGGGGACGTGTTGTTGCGGTTCGATCCGACTCGGGTGAAGTTCACACGCGAGGGCATCACCGGCCTGGCCTGTTACGCGCAGCCGGAACAGGCCAGCCGTCACGGGGTCTTCTGCCAGGGTCAGGACGACGAAGTCCGGCTCTATCTGCAGAAGCCCTCCATCGCCGAGCAGGAGCGGATGGGCGCGATCGACGCCTACGGCCAATCCTGTCTGGACATCGGCGTGATGCACTTCGACGCGGCCACCGCGGTGCGGCTGCTGCAGTTGTTCGGCGCCAGGCTGTCCCGCGGGAAGCTCGTCTTGGGCGGCAAGCGCGGCCAGGCCGTCCTGGAGTGGGGGCTGGACTTCTATCGCGAAATCTGCTGCGCGATGGGCCGCCAGGCCACTGCGAAACACCACGCCCGATCGGCACGGGACAGCGGATCGAAATGGACGACGTCGATGCTGGGCGAGCTGTTCAAGGCCCTTTCAGGCATCCCGTTCAACGTGCAATTGCTGACCCACTGCGATTTCCTCGATTTTGGCACCAGCCGGGGAATCCTGGCCAGCGGCGTTCGCTTGTTGCAGGAGGATCGTGGCGTCTCGCACTTGCGGGCGTTCCTGGACATCAACAACGAGATCGCCGAAGGCGGTTCGGTCCAGGGCTCCACAAGCTGGGTCGAGGGTTGCCGGATCCACGCCCCGCTGACTCTGGCCGGCAGCAACGTCGTGGTCGGGGTCGACCTGTGCGATCCGATTTCGCTGCCGGTCGGCGCATGCCTGGACGTACTCGCGGGACAGGACCCCGCGGGCCGCAGTGTGTGGTTCGTCCGCTGCTATGGCGTGGACGACAGCTTCAAGGCGTCCGCCGAGGCGGGCGCGGTCTTTTGCGGCAGGCGATTGCTCACCTGGCTTGCCGACGTCGGGGTGGGACAGGACCAGGTCTGGGACGACGCGATTCCGTCAAGCGACCGCACGATCTGGAACGCCAGGCTCTTCCCGGCGGTGCCTGAGCATGGGCACTATCGGCGTTGGCTTTGGATGTTCGATCCGGACGGCGCCTCGGAGACGCAGCGCCAGGCCTGGCGATCGGCGGATCGCTACAGCCTTGAACAGATCCTGTCGCTGGCCGATCACAAGGGCTTCTACGAGCGGCGCAGTCTGATCCGCGCCGAACTGATCCGCGGCGCGCTGCCCCGCGTGTTTCGGCCGGAGAGCGGCCTGTCGGCCCGGGAACTGGCCTGGCTGATGAAGTTGACGGGCCGTCCCGCCGCGTGGGGCGCCGAGATTCTCAAACAGGCCTGCCGATGCGGCGAACACGGGACCGCGGCCCTGGTATTCCCCCGCATGATTCACACGCTGGGCTCGGCCATGGCCGACGCCTGTTCGTCCGGCGGCACTCGGCCGTCTGCCCTGGCGAAGATGCTCGATGCGTCCACCCTGGGTCGGCTCAAGTCCTTGGGCCTCGATCCAAACGGCCAGACCCGCCTGTCCCGGTGGACCGAGCGGATGCAGGAAGCGGCGTTCGAAGGCTTGGAGCGGGCGATCGTCGCCAGCGGGTTCGAAGAAGACGCTTCGCCCCGCAGCGTGCTGCGAAGCGATGAGATCGTCTGGGCGCGGGCCCCGGCCCGGCTGGACATTGGAGGCGGCTGGACCGACACCCCGCCCTATTCCCTGGAATGGGGCGGATGCGTCACGAACGCCGCCATCAATCTCAACGGCCAGCCGCCGATTCAGGCGTACGTCCGCGTGACCGACGAGCCGGTGATTCGGATCGGCTCGATCGATCTGGGCGTGCGGATCGAAATCAGTCGGTTCGAAGACCTGATGGACTATCGCCATGCGACCGGGAGTTTCGCGCTGGCCAAGGCCGCGATCGTCCTGTCGGGCCTTTCGCCGCACAATGGCCGCACGGGCAAGAAGACTCTCAAGAATATCCTGGAGGCCTTCGGCGGCGGAATCGAGCTGACCACCTTGGCCGCAATCCCCAAAGGCAGCGGCCTGGGCACATCGAGCATCATGGGCGCGGTGATCGTCGCGGCGCTGGGACGGGCCATGGGCAGGCACTTGTCCCCCCGCGAGCTGTTCCACAGCGTGCTGCGTTTGGAGCAGGCCCTCACCACCGGCGGCGGCTGGCAGGACCAGATCGGCGGCGTCGTGGAAGGGGTCAAGATGATCGTCACCGAGCCCGGCATGGTCCCGGACGCGCACATCCGTTATGTCCCGGCGGACATTCTGGACCCGAGGACCAACGGCGGCCAGACTCTCCTGTACTACACCGGGATCACCCGCCTGGCCAAGGACATTCTGCATCAGGTCGTCGGCCGATACCTCAACCGCGACCGCGACGCGATGACGACGTTGCGTCACATCGGCTCGGTGGCCGAGGAAGTGATGGACGCGTTCATCCGCAAGGACATCGAGCGATTCGGCCGGCTCATGGACGTGGCGTGGCGGCTCAACAAGCGTCTGGATCCCAACAGCAGCAACGACCAGATCGAGGCCCTGTTCGCGCGGGTCGGTCCGTGCATCCACGGCGGCAAGCTGCTCGGCGCAGGCGGCGGCGGCTTCATGCTGATGATCTGCAAATCCGCCTCCGACGCGGCGGCCGTGCGACGGATGCTCGAAAGCGATCCGCCGAACGATCGCGCCCGCTTCTTCGATTTCGATGTGAGCAACGAAGGATTGGTGGTGACGGTCTGCTGAGCAGGCCGCAGTGGAAAGGGAACAATGGAACTGCGGAACCGTGCGACGGCGGAGAGCTCCCGTCACCGCACCGTTCCATCTCTTCAGGGAGGAATCATGCCAAAGGCGCTGATTACCGGCATCACCGGGCAGGACGGGTCGTATCTGGCCGATCTTCTGCTGAGCAAGGGATATGAAGTCTGGGGCATCATCCGGCGCAGCTCGTCTTTCAACACAGACCGGATCGACCATTTGTATCGGGACCCGCACGAGCAGCCGAAGCTCCGCTTGGTCTACGGCGACCTGACGGACGGCAGCAACCTCTCGGCGATCCTCAATGACATCAAGCCGGACGAGGTGTACAACCTCGGCGCCCAGAGCCACGTGCGCGTCAGCTTCGACATGCCGATCTACACGGTGAACGCCGACGGATTGGGCACGCTTCGCCTGCTCGAAGCCGTGCGCTCCTGCCACGCGCCGATCCGGTACTATCAGGCCTCCAGCAGCGAGATGTACGGCAAGGTCGTGGAGACCCCGCAGACGGAGAAGACGCCCTTCTATCCGCGAAGTCCCTACGCCTGCGCCAAGGTCTACGGGTTCTGGCAGACCGTGAACTATCGCGAGGCCTACAACCTGTTCGCCTGCAACGGCATCTTGTTCAACCATGAGTCACCCAGGCGAGGCGAGACGTTCGTCACGCGGAAAATCACCCGGGCCGCGACGCGGATCAAGTGCGGCCTGCAGGAGGCGCTCTACTTGGGCAACCTGGACGCCAAACGCGACTGGGGCTTCGCGGGCGACTACGTCGAGGCGATGTGGCTGATGCTCCAGCAGGACAAGCCCGACGACTACGTGATCGCGACCGGGGAGTGCCATTCCGTGCGGGAGTTCCTGGACGAGGTGTTTGGGTATCTCGATCTCGACTGGCATGCATACGTTCGCACGGACGCGAGGTACTTCCGGCCCAGCGAGGTGGACCTGCTTCTGGGCGACGCGAGCAAGGCCCGTCGGACGCTCCGTTGGCAGCCGAAGGTGACGTTCAAGGAACTGGCCAGGATGATGACCGACGCCGACATGAAGGCGGCCGAACGGGAGAGGCTTCTCGGCGCTCACGGCATGACGGCCGACAATACCAGAAGGGGGACGGAATGAGCGGATCGTTCACAAACAAGCGAATCGTCGTGACCGGAGGGGCCGGGTTCCTCGGCCACTACGTCATCGAGCGGCTGCGCAAGGCCGGCGCGGTCCACATCGACGTGCCGACCGTCGAGCGGTACGACCTCGTGAAGATGGGCGACATCGTCCGAATGTATGACGACATGAAACCGGACATCGTCATCCACCTGGCCGCGGTGGTCGGCGGGATCGGGGCCAACCGCGAGCATCCGGGCAAGTTCTTCTACGAGAACCTGATGATGGGCGTGCAGCTCATCGAGCAAGCTCGCCTGCGGCGAATCGAGAAATTCGTCGCGATCGGGACCGTGTGCGCGTATCCGAAGTTCGCTTCCGCGCCGTTCCGCGAGGAGGATATCTGGAACGGATATCCCGAGGAGACCAACGCCCCTTACGGACTGGCGAAGAAGATGCTGCTGGTCCAGTCGCAGGCGTATCGCCAGGAATACGGGTTCAACTCGATCTTCCTGCTGCCGGTGAATCTCTACGGCCCCGGCGACAACTTCAACCCGGCCAGCAGTCACGTGATCCCGGCTCTGATCAAGAAATGCGTCGACGCGATCGACTCCGGCGCCAAATTCATCGAATGCTGGGGTACCGGCAAGGCCTCCCGCGAGTTCATCTACGCGGCGGACGCGGCCGAGGGGATCGTGCTGGCGACCCAGCACTACAACGGCGCGGACCCTGTCAATATCGGCACCGGCTCGGAGATCACCATCAAGGACCTTGTGGAGAAGATCGCCGGCCTGACGGGCTTCCGCGGCGAGATCCGCTGGGACCCTTCGAAGCCCGACGGCCAGCCGAGACGGTGCCTGGACACCTCGAAGGCGAAGAAGTACTTCGGTTTCCAGGCCCGAACGTCGTTCGATGAAGGACTCAAGGCGACGATCGACTGGTACCGGACCCATCGCAAGTGAGCCCGGGCAGGGTTGGTTCCACCGACCCACGCCTCTGCTCGTTGTCGTCCAAGGACCAATCCCCTGGCAAAGTCCTATCTGCTCGTTTTCGTTGTTGCGGCGGTCCTGTACGGGATCAGTTGCGCCCCGGGGGCGGCGTGGCAGGACAGCGGGCTGATCCAATACCGCGTCTGGCACCGGGACATCGAAGGCCGGCTCGGGCTGGCTCTCTCGCATCCGCTGTATTACCTCATCGCCATCGGCGCCGCGAGGATTCCTCTTGGCGAGTTCGGCCACCGGGTCAATTGCGTCTCGGCGCTGGCCGGGGCTTTCGCGGTGGCGAATCTGTACTTGCTGGTCCGCCTGTGGCTCGGCCGGATCTTCCCGGCTGCGGTGGCCGCTGCGACGCTCGCCCTGTCGCACACGTTCTGGTGGCACGCAAGCATCGCGGAGACGTACACGCTGTGGTCGGCGCTGTTTCTCGGCGAGTTGATCTGCTTGCTGCAATATACGAGGACCGGCAGGCGGGGTTTCCTTTATCTGCTCGGTCTCCTCAACGGCACGGCGCTTGCCGTACACATGCTGAGCTCGATCCCGATGGCCTGCTACGCGGTGCTCCTGGTGATCCTGCTGACGAGGAAGAGCATTCGTCCCAAGCACGCGGTGATCGTCGTTCTGTTGTGGATCGTCGGCGCCCTGCCCTACGAGATCCTGATCGTCAAGGACATCGTCGAGAGCGGCGACGCCGGCGCGGTTCTGGCCTCGGCCGCCTTCGGCGAGCGTTGGCGGACCGATGTGCTGAACGCTACCCTGTCGTGGAAGATCGTCGGGGAGAATGTCCTGCTGATCCTCCTGAATTTCCCCACGCCGAACGTGCTGCTGTTCTTCGCAGGCTGCTGCGGTCTGCGACGCGTCGGGCCCGCGGCGTTCCGCAATGTGCTTGTGGCGCTGCTGGCCTTGTTCCTGCTGTTCGCATTCCGCTACACGGTGGCCGATCGCTACGCCTTCTTCATCCCGTTCTACTGTATCGTCGCGGTCGTCGTCGCGGTGGGGACGCAGCAGGTCCTGTCGCGCCTTCGACACAGAATCGCTTCGTGCGCGATCGCGGCGTTCCTGCTGTTGCCGATCGGCGTCTATGCGGCTCTGCCGGAGTGGGCGGAACGCGCGGGACTGCGGATCGGCACACGCCAGGACATCCCCTATCGCGATGACTACGAGTACTTCCTCCGCCCGTGGAGGACCGGTTATGTCGGGGCGGAGCGATTCGCCAGGGAGGCTCTGCAGACGGTCGAGAATGACGCCGTCATCTGGGCGGACATCACGACCGTGGCCCCCCTGCTGTACGCACAGGAGATCGAGGGGCTTCGGCCGGACGTGAAGATCATCTCCGGATTCGCCTCGACCGAAGGCGCTCCGATCGTCAGCGAGCAGACGCTTCCCACGTTGCTGGCCGAACGTCCGGTGTATGTGGTCTCGCTGATGCCGAAGTACTGCCCGGCGTTCGTTTGCGAGAAATACCGCCTCGTGAGGACGAGCGTCCTGTGGCGCGTGACGGAAGAGACCCAAGACAGCGCGGGCCGAAAGGCCCGTGTTCACGAGATGCACCAGGTCCAATAGAAGCAACACATGGCCAAGGCAGTCACGACATCGCGGGCGCTGGTCCGCAACACGTTCTTCAACCTTCTGATGCTCATGAGCAACGCGATCGTGGGCTTCCTGCTGGTCCGGTTCTTCCTCGGCCGGTTCGGCACGGCGCGTTACGGCGTGTGGCTCCTGATCGGTGAACTCTTTCGCTATCGCATGCTGCTGGGTTTGGGCCTCAACAGCGCGATCAACAGGCGGATCCCGATGTATCTGGCCCGGGACGACGAGGACGGCATCCGCAGGACGGTCAGCACGGCCCTGTTCTTCTTCTCGATCATTGCGATTGTGCTGGTGTTGTTGAGCGTCCTGTTCGCCGTCAAGATCGGCGACTGGTTCGCCATCCCGCCTGAACTGGTGCACGAGGCCAGCGTGTTGATGCTCATCGTCGGGATCGGATTCGCAGCTTCAACGCCGCTGCAACTGACGACCGCTGTGCTCAGCGGGTTGCAGCGCTACGATATGGTCAGCATCACGACCGTTGCCGTCCTGGCCGTTCGAACGGTGCTGACGGTCGTACTGCTGCTGCACGGCTATGGACTGCTGACCCTGGGGCTCATCTACGGCGTCAGCGAGATCGTCGCCAGAGGGATCCAGCACATGCTTGCCCGCCGTCTGTTGCCAAGCGGCTATGTGTCCTGGCGATATGTGGACGCGACGCTGCTCAAGGAGATGTTGTTCTACGGCACGAACACGTTCCTCTACGCCATGGGGGCGCTGATCATCCTGAGGGCCAGCGTGATGATCGCGGGATTTCTGGGGACCTCCGAAGTGGCCCAGTTGGGCACGTCGGCGCAGGTCCTGATGCTGTTGTCCGAATTCGTACAGGCGTTCACGGTTTCGATCAAGCCGGCGATCAGTGATCTCGACACGCGGGACGATCACGCGAGGGTGCGGCAGATCGCCTTCCTGACCCAGAAGTACAGCCTGTTGATTCTCATCCCGGCCGGGACGTTCCTGATCCTCATGGGCCGGGACTTCCTGAACGTCTACGTCGGCGCCAAGATCAAAGACCCTGCGACCGTGCAGTCCATGGCGGGTCTCCTGTCGATCCTGACGGTGGGCTACTGCCTCCACTTGAGCCAGCACAGCAACTTCCTGGTTCTGGCCGGCCGGGGCGAGCACCGCGTTTTCGGCCTGCTGACCGCGGTCGAAGCGGCCCTGTGCGTGTGCATCGCGGTCTTCACCATCGCCGTGCTCAAATGGGGTCTGAGAGGCATCGCCTGGAGCAACCTGGTCCCGATGGCTCTGGTTGCCGGCGTCGTCATCCCGGTCTACTTCAATCGCAAAATGAAGATCCCTGCGAAGGAAAGTCTCGCGAGCGTCTGGTTCCCGGCCGTGCTGAGCACGCTTCCCAGCATTCTACTGATTGTCGTCTGGGAACGTCTTATGCCGCCTTCATCCTGGCTGGGCCTGTTCGCGGTTGTCGGCGCAGTGGGCGCCACGACGGTGGTCTCCGCCTGGTTCTTCGGGATGAGCAAACCCGAGCGTCAACGCTTGCTTTCCGTCGTCAGGCGCGTCCACTGAGTCCAGATCCACCAGCGATGCGCTTGTCCTTTCGGAGAACTGCATCTATAATGGCGGCATCCGCATGGATGACGTATTGCACATTCTGATCGCAGACTACGTGCCGATCGCGAACAAAGGGGAGGAGGCCATTGTTCGCGGGATCGAGGACATGTTGTCCGAAGGCTCGCCCGTCGCGCTGGGATTGTTCGACGACGTCCCCGAGGTGACCGTGCGAGGCAATGTCACAGCGTTTCCGCGGGATTGGGTCTTCCGGTTCGAAGGGAATTCCGCCCTTTTCGGCCGGCGTCGGCTTCTCGCGCAGGCATGGATTGCGGCGCGGCTTCGAGTCGGATGCTACGGCTCCTTGAAGAACCTGACTCCTCCGGGAGCCGAGAAGTGCCGGCCTCTCCGGGAGTTCTTCGAGCGGGCCCGGTACGTGCTGGTGGGACACGACGGCGTGTTCTGCGTGGAGTCCTGCGGGGTCCTCCGGCTGGCGAAAAGGCACGGCAAGCGGGCGGGAATCCTCGGCGCCAGCACAGGGATCGGCGGCGGGCGGTTCTACAAGGCGGGGTTGTACCGCCGAGCCCTTGAGGAGAGCGACTTCTGCGTGTTCCGCGAGGAGCACTCCTGCGAGAGCATGAAGCAGATCTGTCGCGACCCGGGCAAGCTGCAAGTCGCCCCCGACCCGGCGTTCGCGATGCACCCGGACCCGCCCGAGGCGGCGCGAGAGGTTCTCGATCGCGTCGATTCCTATCGACAGGCGAAGCAGGCGGGCAGGCCTATTGTCGCTGTGACGGCACTTGAAAAGGGCCGGGTGTACGCAGGGTTCCGACCCGATCTGCCATCGCAGGCCAAACAGGAGACCCACGCCGCGTATCTGGCTTCGATCATCGATGCTCTGATCGCGAAGTACCGCGCGTTCGCATTGTTCCTGCCGCACTCGATCGAAACGAGCGGAAGCGACGTCGTCGCAGCTCGACACGTCGCGGAACAGATGAAGTCGCCACGGAGCGACTACGCGATCCTGGACCAGGACTGCGGGGCCCGGCTGCTCAAGAGCATCGTGGGCCGATGCGACTTCCTGGTCGGCGAACGGACGCATTCGCTGATCGCAGCGGCGTCGATGGGGACGCCGTTCGCTGCGATGACGAACCGTCGGGACACGCGCACGCACGGAATCATCGGCAAGATGTGCCGATGCGAGACGCAGATCATCGACATGGACGTGATCGGTCCGACGGAAGCTTCGCAGGCGGTCAGCGGGCTGTTCGAGACGCGGGATTCGATCCGGAGATCTCTCGAATCGATTCAGGGGGACCTGGCTGCGCGGATCGAGGCAATCGTGCGAGTGGTGAAGGGGACGTCCTGAGTCATGGGGTGCAAGCCGACAATCGAGCCGGTGGTGCGACGCAAGCTGTGCACGGGTTGCGGCACCTGCGCGGGCATCTGCCCGCACGGGGCGATTGAGATGAGGGTGCATTCGGGCAAAGGCTGCTACGTCCCCCGCCTCGACAAGAAGCGATGCATCCAGTGCGGACTCTGCTGGGAAGCCTGCCCAGGGCATAGCGTCGATTTCGAATCTCTCAACGACGAGTTGTTCGGCGAGGTCCCTGAGGACACCGCGCTGGGCCGGCACCTCGGATGCTACATCGGCCACGCTCTCGACGAGGGTATTCGCTACGACTGCTCTTCCGGCGGGCTGGTCAGCGTGCTGCTAGTCTTCGCGCGCCAAGAGGGTCTGATCGACGGCGCCCTGGTCACGCGGATGCGACGGGACAATCCGCTGCGGCCCGAGCCATTCATCGCGCGAACCAGAGATGAAATCCTATCGGCCGCCGGATCGAAATACTGTCCCGTCGCGGCCGGCGCCGCGCTCGACGAGGTTCTCCGCACCGAAGGCCGCTACGCGGTCGTCGGACTTCCGTGTCACATCCAGGGACTTCGCAAGGCGGAACAACAGATCCCCCGGCTGCGAGAGCGAATCCGCTATCGAATCGGCATTCCGTGCAGCCTGAACTACAGCTTCCGCGGCACGCAGCGTATTCTCGCGAGTCTGGGCGTATCGTCCGAGCAGGTGGCGACCCTCCAGTATCGCGGTCGCGGCTGGCCGGGCGGCATGTTGATCCGGCTCAAGAACGGCGTCGAATATACGATCCCCCTGGCGCGGTATTACCAAGAGCTTCGGCCGTATTCGCTCCGCCGTTGCACCCTGTGCAGCGACATGCTCGGCGAGTTGAGCGACCTGACCTGCGGCGACGCGTGGATCCCCGAAGTGATGCGGGCCGACAAGCTGGGCAGCTCGTTCGCCGTGACGAGGACGGCCGAGGCGGAGCAGCTCCTGGAGGCCGCGGCGTCGAAGGAGGTTGTCGAGTTATCGGAACTCGGCTTGGAAACGCTCCTGGCTTCGCAAGGCCACGCCCTGTTCAAGAAGAGGAAGCTGGCCGCGAGGATCGAGCTGTTCAAACGGCTCGGGCGAAGCGTCCCGGTGTATCGTCAGCGAATGCTGGAGCCGGCTCATACGGATCATGCGGACGCTCTGAAGTTCTATGCGGCCCGATACGCCCTTTCCGGCGACCATCCGCTGGCGGGGGGTCTGTTTCGACTCATCCGGGCCCTGAAGGGCGGCAG